>JBNMNB010000094.1:0-26854 GCA_051270635.1 Verrucomicrobiales bacterium
GTGGCACTTTGCTCCATCAATTTCGTCACTAGCCAGTTGCAGAGAACGACGTCCGAACGAAATGCGTGAAGGTGCGGCACTGGGTGCTTTGTAAGGAAATCGGCCAGCCAGACTGCTCGTCGCGCTTGAATATAAAAATCTTCACCATCGATCGATGTTCCCAACTCACGGCGTAGATCGTCAATAATTACTCGCCAGTCGGGACTCGCGCGCCAGAGTGATTCCAGAACGACACCGTCTGGAAAAAACTGCAGGTTGCCCTTACTGGCATGTGTGAGACTCGCCTTTGTCGATTTACCCAGTCGTGCTGCCATGACAGCGATTTCTGGGGCATCCGCATAAATGGCACATTCCGCTGCATTCCCGGGTAGGTCGGAGCATCCTGACATTACCACTAATGCCTGGTTAGAAATTGCAGGGACTGCTTCTGCAGACGCAACGGCAGCAGTGAAGCGTTGCTTCAGATCGGTCGCCGATGCCATTTGGTCAAATTGGGCACGTGCTTTTATGCTCCCCGCTGCGCCCATTTGTTGCCACCATTCCTGCGTACCTGCTGCAAGCTCGCGCAGGGACACGGCCATCGCATCCACATCGGCAGGCGGGGCGAGCAAGCCTGTCTCGCCATGCACAACCATCTCCGGGACACCCGCAACGCGAGTGGAAACGACAGGCAACCCGGCGGCCATGGCTTCGATGATCACGGTAGGCAGGACATCGGACGCACCATCTTCTGTCACTAAACAGGCAAGCGCAAATGCATCTGCACCCGCGAGCAATGCTCGCACTTGTTCCTGACTCTGCACACCGCATAACGTCACGCAATCACTGAGGCCCAAGGTATCAATCTGCACCTGCAGTCGCTGCCGCCATGGCCCATCGCCAACGATGCGCAGTTCAACCGGCACGTCCGCTACTTTGAGCGCCGCAATAGCATCGATGAGAATATGAAAGCCTTTAAACTCGATCAAGCGGCCAATGCTCACTAACTGCAGTGGTTGCAGCGGCTGATCAACTGCGCGCAAACTCGCTTCGCGGGTAAAGTCGCCCAGCGCTATTCCATTATAAAGTCGATGGATGTTCTCAGCCGATTCCGGGCAAGTCTTCGCCAGCAAGTCCCTGCTGTAGTCGCTGACAGCGATGACGAACTCGGCATTGCGCACCATCTCGCGCAGGAGATCGTCATTTGCCAGATCGACCATGAAGTCCTGCGCGTGCGCCGTAAAACTGTAGGTGAACCCGGCCTCCTTCAGGAACATTGCCGTGTGCGTGGCCCGATTGGCAAAGTGAACGTGCACGTGCTGCACTCCCAGCCGCTGAAAATGCGTAGCAAAGTAGCAGGCGTTCTGCGCACGGGTAAGCGGCTTGGTATCGGCACCGAATCGGGCTTCATGCTCGGCAGCCAGTGCTTGCATCTTTGGCCAGAAGGATGGTCGCACATCGTCTGGAGCCGTCATCACTTCCGGCGGTGCCGGATAGAGAATATTGGCCCGCAATTGATCCAGCCGCTCATGGCGAAAGCTGTCAGGCGGCGAATTGAGCGATCCAACCGTCACCTTCACGTTCAATGCCTCAAGCGCCATCATTTCCGAATCGCAGAACGTCTGCGAAACGACAGGATAGCGGGAATAGAGATAGGCGACGTGGAGGGACTCGGGCATTATTTTGCAGAGAGCTGCCGGGCACTTACGGACGATCTCCGAAGAACACGTAAGCAATCACGATGGCAGCAATAATCCCAGCGAGGTCTGCAATCAACCCTGCAACCACAGTATATCGCGTGCGGGAAACCCCAACAGCGCCAAAATAGACGGCTAGCGTGTAGAACGTTGTCTCCGTTGATCCCTGCATCGTCGAAGCCAGCGTTCCGACGAACGAATCCGGGCCGAACGTGACCATCGCATCTGCTGCGGCACCACGCGCGCCGGAACCGCTCAGTGGTTTCATCAGCGCCGTCGGCAAGGCCTCCACCCAGCGCGTGTCACCAAATCCTGAAAACAGGCTGCGCACGCCATCGATCAAATAGCCCATCGCACCGGATGCGCGGAACACGCCGATCGCGACCAGCATTGCCACCAGGTAGGGGATAATCTTGATGGCAACACCAAAGCCTTCCTTCGCGCCTTCGACAAACGACTCGTAGACATTCACTCGCCGGTACACCGCGAGACCCAGAAATCCCATGATGATGGCAAAAATGATGAATGCGCCGAGAAACTCAGATTGCTCGGCCATCGGCCCAGGGATCAAAGATTTAATTTCCTCGATGCGGGCAAGCTGATCAGCCGTGGCTGCTTCACCGCTTCCTTTCAGCGATTGAAGTTCGGCGATCAATTTATCCCGCGCAGGCGCCCATGCGTTGTCGAGATTTTTGAAATACGCGATCATCCCGGCGACCAATGCAGTGGCACCGCCAAGATACGCAAACACGACCGGCTTGAACAAATTGATCCGCTGGAACAATGAGACTGTGGTAAGTCCTACCAGCGTCGACACATAGGTAGCGATCAGAATGGGAATAAAAACATCCGTCGGCGTGGCGGCCTCCTTTGCCACCCGCAATGCAATCACCGATACTGGAATAATGGTGAGCCCGGAGGTGTTCAGCACCAGGAACATGATCTGCGCATTGCTGGCGGTGTCTTTGTCAGGGTTCAGTTCCTGCAGCTCGGTCATCGCCTTGAGTCCGAGTGGCGTGGCCGAGTTATCGAGGCCCAGCATGTTTGCCGCAAAGTTCATGACCATCGATCCTGTCACAGGATGACCCACTGGAATCCCAGGGAAAAGATGGGCAAAAAACGGCGCCAGCAACTTTGTCAATACCGCCACTGCTCCCCCACGCTCGCCAACCTTCATGATCCCAAGCCACAAGCTCATCACCCCTATATATCCCAGCGCCAGAGTGACGGCTACCTCGGCAAGATCATGCAGCGATGTCACCATCGCTGGGAACACGCTGGGATCCCCCGCGAATAACCGCACCAGTGCGGTTACGAAACCGATGGCAAAAAATGCCAGCCAAATATAGTTCAGAACCATGAATACGAGCGAATCGGGAATCTCTCCCAGTTCGACGATTCATCCATTTCTCGACTGAATCGTCAAGAGGCAATCGGGCAATCGGGCAATCAACTCATCTGTCCGATGCATCACCGTGGCATTGGGACAACAGCCACCGCGCCTCGATTCGCTATCGCTAGAAATCCATGTCCAGGAATCGCGCTTTCCTCGTCTCCACTTCGCGCAGCATCTTTTCGCTATTCAGTCGAAGCAGATGACAAAGTTCCTCTGCGATCACGCGCAGCACCTGAATTCCGGTGATCGGATGCTCATCTAAAAGGCGGTCGAATGCTACCTTTTCGATGGTCCAGAGTTCTGCCTCATCACTGGCGACGATGACGTCTGCGCTGGATGGGTGGGAGTCGATCAAGCTTACCTCCCCCACCAGATCACCTGGGCGAAGACTCGCAAGATCGATGATATCGCCGTGCGCATTGCACGTCACTTTCAACTTGCCTTTCAAAACCAACGACATCGATGCGTGCTTCGTCCCCTGCCGAACAAGAAAGGCACCGTGAGGCAACGATTCAAATTTGCCATATCCAGCAAGCAATCGCCGAACACCAGGCGGGAGCTTCTCAAGAGCACCTACGGATGGAAGATCGCGGGAAGAATCACTGTTCGCCATTGGAGAGTAGGATACTGAAACTGGCGAGATCTGCTCGTCCCATCTGAGAAATTTCTAGGCGTATTTTGCGATGGGGTTTCCCGCCCGCTGCAACGGCTACTTTAGAGAGGGAAGAAGATGGCGATCGAAAGTCACTACTACAGTCTTTTGGCAGACTCTTATTGTGGATATTCTGGTCAATATAATATTTCGAGGAATACCTTCGCGTGCACTACATTATGGATTTCTCCCATAACCTCCTTCGGAAAATTGCTCTCAATTTTGATAATTCTCAAAAATTATTGTAATATTTGACATTTCATCTCATTAGAGCGAAATTTATGGAAATTGTGTAATTCCGATTAAGAATGGCCAATACTCTAATTCAGAAAGCAGCATCCGTTCCTCGCTCCGCCGTGGAATCGCGGAGCATACTGCGCTCGGCAGTTGAGCATGCTCGGCTAGCGCCGGATACGATTGCTTTCAGGGATTTGGGAGACGGCAACGAGGAGCGGGCGAATATTACGTTTGGCCAATTGGTTGCGGGAGCGGCGCACTTTGGTGATCAACTGCGTGCTTCCAGAAAGATGGCGAAAACCGACGCGGCGACGATTGCCGTGCTGCAATTTGATCCAGGATTGGATTACATCACTGCTCTATTCGGCTGCTGGTGGGCGGATGTGACGGCGGTACCTGCCTATCTTCCGCGGTCGAGCCGCCATTCTGAAAGGCTGAGCGCTATTCTACACGACTGTCATCCCGATTTCGTTCTTACATCGTCCAGCCATGTAGATCGTGTCAGTGCGATTAGCCGATCCGCTGCGCCAGGTGCAGAATTGCTGGAGTTCGCCAGCGAGAACCTGGCTCTCTTGCCTGATCGTATCCTTGATGTCGCCATTGATGCCACCTTTGGGGACACAGCCGATCCAGCATTGATTCAATACACTTCTGGATCCACCGGCTCACCGAAAGGAGTTGTGGTTTCGCACGCCAATTTGCTGCACAATGTAGAAGCCATTCTTCATGGTCTTCCTGACAAGCCTACGGTTTCTGTGAGCTGGCTTCCTCCGTATCACGACATGGGGTTGGTCAGTAAAATTCTCCTGCCAGTGCACGCCGGGATCGAAGCGGTCTTACTTTCTCCCTTTGGATTCATGCAACGTCCGAGTCGCTGGTTGAAAGCGATCAGCGACTACGGCGGCTCCTTTAGCGGAGCACCAGATTCTGCTTATGATCTGTGCTGTCGACGAATCACGGATCGTGAAAAGCGAGAGTTGGACCTCTCGTCCTGGAAGGTTGCTTTCAATGGTTCGGAACCTGTTCGTGGCAATACAGTGGAGAAGTTCAGTGAACAATTTCGCACATGCGGTTTTCGCTCAGACGCCATCTGGCCGGTCTATGGTCTCGCGGAAGCGACCCTTTGTGTCACCCAACCGAGATCTGCTGGCATGCCACGATCAGTTGCCCGTAAAGGTGATGGACGCACATTCGTCAGCTGCGGTGCGCCGGTGGATGGGATGACTGTCAGGATTATTAAGAACGGCTCCACACTTCCTGAACCTGCAGCCGATATGGAGGAGGGCGAAATCTGGATTTCTGGCCCCAGCGTCACGCGTGGATACTACAACCAGGCGGATGCGACGGATAGGGTGTTCCAGCGTTTCATTCAATCCGGCAGACAGGAAAATTTCCTCCGCTCAGGTGATCTTGGCTTTCTTTCAAAGGGCGAATTGTTCGTGACCGGACGCGTAAAGAATGTCCTGATCTTCAATGGTCAGAACTATCATCCTGAAGACATCGAACGCACCATCGAGCAGTGTCACCCTGCACTCCACGTCGGTGGAGTTGCCGCTTTTGCCTGCCAGGATGCATCAGGGAGAGAACAGTTGGCGTTAGCGCTGGAAGTGCCACACCGCGAGACTCAAGACTACAAAGGAATTGCCCGCACTGCCCGCGAAGCAGCAGGAATTCATTTCGATCTTCGATCGGCGGTCGTCGTCTGCGTGCGCGACTGGCGATTGCCCAGAACGACCAGCGGCAAGATCCAGCGTAGAGCCTGCGCGAAGCTTTTTAACAGCGGCTGGCAAGGTGCACTTTACATCGATGATATACGCAGGGATAGGCAGACCGAGTCGTCGCTCTCGCCAGCGCCTGCACACATTCTGAGTGCCGTTTGCGCTACGATGGAAGAAGTGTTCGGCATCACCGGGATCAAGGCAGATACGGATTTCTTCGAACTCGGTGGGCATTCCCTTACAGCAACCCGGGTGACTTCGAGACTGAGCGCCAAGCTCAAGGTTGAGATTCCCATCCGACTAGTCTTTGAAGCGCCAACACCCAATCAACTGGCTGCTGCAATCGCATCCGAGTGTCAGGCGCTGGACACAACTGCCGACAGCAATGAGACAGCAGCATCGGACATCTCGCAACTGACGCCATCGCAAAGACGTATGTGGTTCCTGCACGTCGCAGATCCAAAAGGTTCGGCCTACAATGTTGGCGGTGCACTGGGAGTCGAGGGAGAATTTGATGCAACTATTGCCGTCGCGGCTTTCCGCAAGTGCCTTGAAGCGCATCCCATTTTGCGCGCCACTTATCAGACTGACAACGGCCTGCCACTGCAGCGGATATCGCCGCCAGAAGAATCTGATCTTGGTGGAATCATTCGTGACTACCGCGGCCTCGACGATGCAAAATCACGCGTCAGCGAAGAGATCACGAACCTGACACAGCTACCATTCGATCTTGTAAACGGCCCGCTCTACCGCTTCCGGGTCTATCAGCTGGCACCGAAATCACATGTTCTTGCCGTCAGCTTCCATCATATCGTCGTAGACGGATGGGCAGTCGGCATCTTGATTCGTGATCTTTTCCGATTCTACACTGAGCTCCAGAATGGAGAGCTGAGCGGTGACATTTCTATCACCAGTAACCTGCCATCTCTGCCTCCCGTTTCCACTTCGCGGATTCAATCCCAACTGGATTACTGGAAGACCACACTGAAAGGAGCTCAAGATTCGCTCGATCTCCCAGTCGACTACACAACTCCGCGCACCGATGCAGCAGGTGGTGCTCTCTGCAAGATTCCTTTCTCCCCCGCACTTCTTGAGGCACTGCAAAATACAGCAAAGTCGAATCGCTCAACATTATTCATCGTTCTTCTCACAGGATTCCAAATTCTGCTCGCTCGCTACGCCCGTCAGCGTGATTTTCTGATTGGCGTGCCAGTGGCCAATCGCAAGCAACTGGAATCCGAGGACGTGATCGCATCGATGGTCAATACCCTCCCCTATCGGGCAGACATGAGTGATGACCCGACGCTTCCCGACCTTCTTACGCGAGTGCGCAACACGGTTCTGGACATGCAGGACAATCAAGACGCACCATTGGAAGACATTCTAAATTCCATGGAAAGGAGTGGCAGGAGTGGCAGCAGCCCGTTCCGTGTGATGTTCGACTACCAGGAGATCCCACTTCCGAAGGGCGGCCCGGTCACCTTCAACACGGATCAATGGGAATCGCACCGAGGCTCTGCGCAATTTGACCTGAGCCTGTTCGTTTCCGATTTAAATGGTGCCTATGTTAGTGCAATCGAGTATCGCCCGGCACTGTTCAATGCAGACACAGTGGAGCGCATGGGCGCACACTTTGTGAATATCCTCTGGCAACTGGCGGAAATCAATGACACGGCTGCAATCGCGCCATCCGCACTCACTTTGCCACTGCTGACGATCGAAGAACGTCAGGCCATTCTGTATGCTCCCAACGATACGGCGCTCCCCCTGAGTGTCGGCGAAAACCTGCTGCACGACATAGCCCACCAGGCAGATCGAAATGCAGAGGCGACAGCGGTTTCCTGCGGTGACTTTCAGTTTACATATTCAGAGTTGGATTCCGTTTCCAACCGTATCGCCCGACTTCTGCAATCCGAGAACATCGGCACTGGTGACAGTGTCGCCGTTTACCTTAAGCGCTCAGCAGAGATGGTCGCGGTGTTCCTTGGCATTCTCAAATCAGGTGCGTGCTACATTCCTCTCGATCCAGAGTATCCATCGGATCGCATTGCGATGATTCTCGAAGATGCCTCACCGGGAGCCGTCATTACACAAACGGACATCGCCCACAATATCACAGGATCACGCACGCTACTAATCGACGATTCGACGCTACGCGATAGGCTCAACGCGATCAGCGATGCACCTGTCGATAACACAATTTCGCCGGATGACATCGCCTACGTCATCTTCACCTCTGGTTCAACTGGACGACCAAAGGGAGTCGAGATCCCGCATCGTGGACTCCACAATTTTCTCCATTCCATGGCGATCGATCCAGGGCTTGATCAAGGTGACACGCTACTGGCGGTGACGACGATAGCGTTCGACATCTCAGGTCTGGAAATGTTTCTGCCACTGATCTGCGGAGCGCGGGTGCATATTACTCAGAGCAACGAAGCCCACGACGGACGACATTTGATTGACTGTATTGAGTCGCTCGACATCACCCATTTGCAAGCAACTCCAGCCACCTGGCAACTGCTGATCACCAACGGCTGGCAGGGCAAGCGCGCAGGTCGCCCGCTAAAAATGCTCTGTGGCGGCGAAGAACTTCCCAAAGGTCTGGCGGCCCAACTCGTGGCCACAGGCGGCGAACTCTGGAATCTCTACGGCCCCACTGAAACGACCATCTGGTCGACGATTCGCCTGATCAAATCCGCAAACACCATATCAATCGGACGACCGATCGCCAACACGCAGTGTTACGTGCTGGATGATCATCTTGAGCCCGTTCCAACTGGTGTTGCTGGAGAATTATTCATTGGTGGCGATGGTGTAGCGGCTGGCTACCACAAGCGCCCTGACCTGACAGAAGAACGATTCGTTGCTGATCCATTCGCCGGAAAAGATGCGCGCATGTATCGCACCGGTGATCTTGCGCGCTACGACGCGAAGGGTGAACTGCACTATCTCGGGCGGCTGGATCACCAGGTTAAAGTGCGGGGCCATCGCATCGAACTTGGAGAAATTGCGACCGCACTGGACAGCCATCCATCGGTGCGGCGCTCAGTCGTCACGGCTCCCGATCTACCAGGCCTGGGCAAATCACTGGTCGCATATTGCGAACCCGATCAAGCGGAAATTTCGACTGATGAACTCCTCAATCATGTGCGCAAAGTCCTGCCCGCCTACATGGTGCCCGCAGCCATTGTCGTCATGGACGCATTGCCACAGACTCCCAATGGGAAGATCGACCGCAAGCAACTACCGATGCCGGAGGCGGCAACTTCCACCGACTACACAGAGCCAACCAACGAACTTGAACGGCGCATCTGCGAGATCTGGGCCGATGTTTTAAGGATCCCGAAGGTAGGAATCCGCGACGACTTCTTCGTTCTTGGCGGCCACTCATTGCTGGCAGCACAGGCATTCGTTCGCATGAACGAAGAGCTGGGAATCGACCTGCCACTGAATGCACTTTTCGAACGAGCCACCGTCGCTGCACTCGCTGAACGCTGGGAGCGTGGCAACGAAGGAAACGACAACCTTCCAAAGGGGGTCGTCCGGCTCTATGAACCGAAATCGGGCACGGCAATTCATCCGACCACCCTGCTGTGGATTCACCCACTGGGTGGTGGCGGAGGTGGCGGCCTACTCAGCTATCGCGAAATGGCGCGCAATCTGAACGCTGTCCGCTCGTATGGAATTCGAGAAGCGGGCGAAACATATGATACGCTGGGAGAAATGGCGCAGCGCTATGCGGAACGCCTGAACGAAACTGCTCCCGATGGACCCGTTGCCCTTGCTGGCTTCTGCTTCGGCGGAAATCTTGCACTGGAAATTGCTACTAGAATGAAGGCAATGGGTCGCCCCGTGGAAGACGTTTTCCTGCTGGATGCGCGCCCCGGTGCAAGCGCCACGCCTCGTGATCGGCGTAAAGTCCTGGGAGCAGTGAAGCGATTGATCACTGGCTCGAAGGCAGATCGACAACGCCTGGCGGAACGCGCCGTGCGCGACGGAACGCATCGATTGAAGAATCTTATAGTGGGCGGCGAGTGTCGGCAGTATATCCCCGATCTGGAAGAAATTCTGAACCTCAAGGAATACCCTGAAAGCTACCGCGAGATCGCGCGCCACCATTGGCTGTTGTTGCACCGTCATTCAATCAGCCGGTACGATGGCATCACGACACTGTTGAGATCAACTCAGGACAATCCTGCCGATTTCGATGATTCATGCGGCTGGGCACCTTACACATCGAGCCTCATCGTGGCGACCATTCAGGGCCAGCACGAGGAATTCCTGCGGTCAGCGACCATGATGCAACAGGTCAGCACCGTCATCCGTGAACACCTGAAACTATCTGACTCGCAGTGAAGAGTCTAGTCCGACTCATCGCTCCAGAGGCGCGGTCGTTGGCCATTCTTGTGGCAGCGCTAGCCGCTGTGAGCGGACTATTGAGTGCAGCGCTCGTCGCTATTGGCAACAGTGCGATTCATAGCGTCACTGACAGCGAGTCATCAGCAGCAGGAACATTACTGATCGCAGCTTTCGCAGGGGCAGGATTGGGCAGACTCATCAGCGGCTACTTTTCGGAAGTTCTACTCACCAAATTCTGTCACAGCACGATCGCCCGCATTCGCACCAACCTGGTGCAGAGCATTCTCGAAGTCCCGTTGAGGACTTACGAGAACGTTGGCAGTCCACGGGTATTCGCCTGCCTAACAGAAGATGTTGCCGCCGTGAGCCAGGCCCTGTCCGTCCTGCCAGGCATGGTCATCAATGCTGCCATCATCATTGGCGCAGCGGGTTATCTACTGTGGCTGTCTCCCGCTGCGTTCGCCATTCTCGCAATTGGCGCTGGCAGCGGATTCGTCATCTATCGATTCCTGGCGAAAAAAGCCGAACGTCACTGGAGCGAAGCGCGATCCAGCGGCGACATCCTGCATGACCACTACAAGACATTCACTGCCGGAGTGAAAGAACTTAAAATGCACGCGCCCCGGCGGCATACATTCCTCAATGACTCGCTCGCGGCCACCGCCGATCTTTACGCAGATCAATGTGTCACGGCAACCCGGCGCTACACCTTTGCCCACTCGCTAAGTCACGGAGTTTTCTTCATTCTCATTGGCATCATGCTTTTTGTTCTGCCGCGCTACGGGCTGCTGGCTGAAGAAACTCTCTCCGGATACGTGCTCACCTGCTTGTTCCTGCTCGGCCCGGTCAGCGGCATCCTTTATTCGATTCCAGCCATCGTCCGTGCACGCATAGCGCAGGAGAAGATCACTGCGATTGGAGTCGATTTACATTCCGCATCGAGAGAATCCAATTCGGAATTTGCGGTTCTCGCCCCCGACTGGCAATCACTTTCACTCACTGGTGCCACTTTTACTTACCGTGGCGAAGGCAGCCGCGAATTCACAGCAGGCCCTATTGATCTGAGGATTTCTCGTGGCGAACTCTTGTTCATCACTGGTGCCAATGGCAGCGGCAAGACAACATTGGGCAAAATGCTGGCCGGCCTCTACGAGCCGATTACAGGTGTATTCTCAATGGATTCACACACCATCGACCAGTCAAATCGCGACGCCTACCGGCAACATATCTCAACGGTCTTTTCAGATTTCCATTTGTTCACAGATATCTCTGCGAGTGGTTCGACTAGCATTGACATCAAATCTGCACGTGCCTATCTCGCGCACCTGGGGCTGGATGATGTCGTCCGATTGTCAGATGATGGCCAATTCTCGACGACCACAGCACTTTCCACCGGACAGCGCAAACGCCTGGCGCTCCTCACTGCCTATATCGACGACCGCGACATTATGATCTTCGACGAATGGGCTGCTGATCAAGATCCAGAATTCAGGAGATTCTTTTACGAACGCCTCCTTCCCGATCTGCACCACAAAGGGAAGACACTGATCATCATTACCCACGACGATCGCTACTTCCACTGCGCACAACGCCTGATTAAAATCGCCGACGGCCAACTGCACACGATTCGTCAGCAGGAAAAACCGTCTTCATCGCGTTCAGGAACTCACGCAATCGCTATCTGACAACTTCAGAGTTGCGAACTTCAACAGCAAGTAGAGCGCTTCCAGCCGGCCGCAATCAAGGCCATGATCAATTGCCAGTCGATGGGGCTCGCCCCAGATGGCTTCAACTTCCACCGGACGACCAGCCATAAAATCGATCATACTGGATGGACGATAGGCTCCCATTCCGTAGGTTCTCTCGATATTATCATTGATGAAACTCTCCGGGATCGAATGCCCCAGGTGACCTGCAATTTCGATAATCTCCAGCATCAGGCCTCGAGCCAGTTTGAGCAGATGGGGATCCGCCAAGATCTGCCCGACATCCACACTTCCAGCGGCGATCGACAATCCATTAAAAGGAACATTCCATACCAATTTTCGCCATCGCTCAAGCGCGAGATCATCCACGACGTGGCACAAAATCCCCGCCTGTGAAAGAGTCTGTTGAAGTTGATGTGTGCGTGTAAGAGCACTGCGTTGATACTCGCCAAATGAGATCAATCCCTGTGCGCTATGTTCGATCAATCCCGGCGCGGATCGGTTGATACAGACAAAACAGAGCCCACCCAGAATTCTGCTGGCACCAAAGCAATCAGCCAGAAACGCCTCACTACCAAGACCATTCTGCAGAGAAAGCAGCATCGTATCCGAGTGCAACAACGGCGGGATCAAAGTCTCCAGCGCGTGGTTCGCTGTCGCCTTCAAGGCAATGATCACCAGATCGCAGGGCCCAATGTCATGAGTGTTCCGGTAGCAGTCTACTGTCGGCAAATCAAAGTCACCATCCTTGCTGCGCACACGCAGACCGTGTTTCGATACGTGATCGAAATCAGAGCGCATCAGAAAGTGAACATCGGCACCGCTTTGCGCCAGCCGTGCACCGTAGTAGCAACCAACTGCCCCGGCACCAATGACTGCTATTCTGAGATCAGCGTCCTGATCACCCGCTGTCATGGCCGCACCCAGCCGCTGCACACGACCTTGCTGATCATTGCCTGCCCCAGATCCTGCGAGCGCGCGGGGAATCGGAGATTCAGTATCAATTTTACCGACGTTCCCTCAATTGCGACTCCCTCTTCTTCTGCCTGGACATTGAGTAATCCTAACGGTCCTTCTAAAACCCCAGCTACCTGCGAAGCACGTGGCGTATATCCATAACATGTCCTCATATTCATCGGATCGGTCAACCGATAACAGAGAAATTCCGCTTCATCGGAAAACCGATTATTATAATAGTTGTCCTTCACAAGCGTCACCCGGAATTCCGACCGCCGCGCATGTTGTTGATCTACAAAGTCTGTCCACGGCACCTCCGAATAACTGACGTAACTCTCCCAGTCAAACCGCAAGCCATAGCGAGTTTTTTCGAATGCCAGCATCTTGGCATGGTAGTCATCGGTCGTCGCCATAATCCAGAGGAACCCATTTCCTGGATATGCAATTTCACCGCCAACTCCGGGATGAAGTTCCCGCAGCTGATTTGGCCGGAATGCGACCCGCTCGTAATACGTGCGCATGCGCTGAAGCGTAGCTTCCGGTCGGCGAGTGAATGTGGCCAATTCTTCAATTGATGACGCCTGGTCAATCTCACGCACCAGCTCTTTTACGGCTTCAATCGAATAGTTGGACAACGAAGGCGACACGTATTCACCATCGGCAGCATCTGCCCTGACAACAGGCACTACTGTTGTTTCTTGTTTTAATGCATGCCACCCCAGAATAGAGACGGCAATGACTGCAGGGGCTGCAAAAACGAGGGCAGAGAAAAACATGCGCTTGTTAGTGGAGCTCACGCGCGTCTGCTCCATTTCCATTTGCGCCTGCAGGATCGCCTCCTGCTCCTCCTTCGACATCTCGCCGAAACCCTCCATTTCCTCGAACTCGTGCAGCGGCACGAAGCGATCCATTACGTCGTGGAAACCAGAAACCTCATTGTTGCCCCGTTTGGAAATTGGACGCACGTCGACGCTGCTGGCATCTTTCGATGTGGGCTCTTGAAGTCGATACTGTTCCTTGAGCTGCCCATCTCTGGCATCCTCCGGTGCTGGACCTTTGCGAATCTTTGGATCCGACAGAATAAAATCCCTGGCGCGCCCAAACAATTGACCGATCTTCGATCTCGGCCGCACACGCACAGAGACTGCATCCTTTGCGGCAATGCGATCAACAGGACCATCATCGATTTTCTGTTGGAAGCCACGAAACTCTCGCGATGCCTTGGCCTGCGCAGCGCTCATGAGCACCGGCTTGACCTTTAGTTCCCTGGCAACTTTTTTGGTAGGCTCTTTAAGTGTAAAGTTTCCAGGTGATCCCGCTTCTCCCGGCTTCAGGCGAGCTTCAGGAATCAGCGTGTCAATGGCCTTGGGAATGATCACATTCTTGCGCAGCTCTTTTACGACCTTTGCCAGCGGCTCCATTCGAGCAGGTTTTGCTCTGGCGATTGTCGGCTGCTGCACAGGCGACTCAGGTGAAGCCTCGTCAACTACCGCAACCGGAATGCCATCGTCGCCCTCCTCATCATCATCACTCGAATTCCCAGAGCTACTGGCCGACTTGTCCTTATCCGAGGTCAATCTGCAAGTCGCCATGCGTGGAAGTTTCACCGATCTGCTGCACTCGGGACAAAGCACAGTTTTCCCTGCCGTCTCTTCAACGACGACAATTCCTGAGGAACACTGGGGGCATGGATACTTCATAACCCGCTTAGCTCCAACGCTGGAGATTTACGGCTAATGGGTGATCGCGCAAAATTCAGTGCGCGGGAAGAAAAGGGCAACCTAGCGCTTTTTATCCCAGATCCAAGGCAGAACATTGGCTTGAACTGCCCAGTTTTTCCACAGCGCAGCCATTGCCTGCACGCGCGCAGGATGAGCCGCCGCCAAGTCATTTGTCTCGGTGCGGTCTTTCTCCAGATCGAATAGCTCCCAAGTTCCTTTAGCCCAGGTCGCCACCAGCTTCCACTTCCCATCACGAACCGCTCGATTGCCTTCGTGCTCCCAGAAAAGGGGCTCCTCACGTTGCCAGTTTCCATCACCTTTGAACAATGGCACCAGACTTTCTCCCTGCATCGGATGGATCGGCTTGCCGTCCACTTCCTCGGGATAATCGGCCTTAGATACATCGACACAGGTGGCCATGATATCAATCAAGTGACCCGGCTCATGCACCAGCGAGTTCCTTCTATTCTGCTGCAGTCCCTTCGGCCAATGCGCAATCAACGGGGTGCTGATACCGCCTTCATGCACCCAGTGTTTGTAGCGGCGAAACGGCGTATTCGAAGCATTCGCCCAGGGTAATCCGTAAGCCACGTAAGTGTCCGCCGCACCCGGCATCACGCCACGGCCTGAGCGCAATGGTTTGCCGTCCCGAGTCGTTTTTGGCACCATGTTCAGCTGCAACTCGCCAGGCTTCATCGGAATCAATGGCTGCGCAGCGGTGAGCGCGGGCTTCACTTTTCCGGAGCTGCCGAATTCTTCTGCACAGCCGCCATTGTCAGCGAGAAACAGTATCAATGTGTTGTCAAAGACGCCTCTTTCTTTCAGCGCAGCGACCACCTTTGCAACATTCTGATCCATACTGTCGACCATTGCTGCATAGACTTCCATTCGACGCGTCATCCAGGTCTTCATTCTCTCTGCCTGCCAGGACGGTGCTTCTGGATCGCGCTCGGTCATCTGCCATTCAGGCTTGATCAAGCCAATATCGATCATCCGCTTCAACCGCTCCTCACGCAGCACATCCCAGCCCTTGTCATAGCGGCCTTTGTATTTCTCGATATCTTTTGGCAGCGCATGCATCGGCCAGTGAGGAGCAGTAAAGGCAACATAAAGAAAAAACGGATCGTTGCCTTGGTGCTCCTTGATGAACTTCGATGCGTTGTTGCCGATGGCATCCGTGTAGTAAAAGGGCTCATCATCAGGCACGATTTGCTCATTGCCCCGAGTCAGTGAATTCGGATCAAAGAAGCTCCCTGCGCCATGAATCGTTCCATAAAAGCGATCGAATCCCCGCTGCTTCGGCCAATTGAATTTTGGCCCTTCCGGCATACGGTGACGGGTAATGTGCCACTTCCCTGACATGTAGGTGCTGTAGCCAGCAGGCTTGAGAACCTCGGCGATGGTGCGGCATTGCTCGTTGAGGTTCCCCTTGTAGCCAATCAGTCCACGATCCTCCATCATGTGACCGACACCCGCCTGGTGCGGATAGAGACCAGTCAAAAGCGAGGCCCGTGTGGGGCAACAACGCGAGGTGTTGTAAAATTGTGAAAAGCGCACGCCGTCCTTCGCCAATTGGTTCAACGCCGGGGTTTCGATTTCCCCTCCGTAGCAGCCGATATCGCTGACTCCCATATCGTCAGCCATCATTAGGACAATGTTAGGACGCTCGGCTAGCGCCTGTTGCATCAGGAGCAGGGAGGATAAAAAGGCGAAAATTGTTCGAATCATCACCGAACTCTGCCACGGACTGGGACTCCGAGGCAATTCAATTGATCGCGTTGTAGCGCGCCCGAAAGATACGCAGAAATGCGTTACCAGCCACCTGAGACGCGAAAATTGTCCCCTTTCTGGAAGATCCAGCCTTGCGTTTCCTGCACATCGCGATTGAGCTTCCCATTGTGTCAGCAAATTTCCATCGCGGGACTCCCGGACGCACTCTGGCGATCTTCGCCGCGTGCCTCGCAGGGATCGTCGCCCTTTCCATCCACAAGTGGTGGGAACGCAGTGACTTTGAAGAAGTCCGCTTCCCCACTGGCCTCGGTGACAAGCTCTTCTACAAGCCAGATAACGAAGATTTCAGCGGCACAAGGCTATCGGTGCGACTTGGCGAAGGCTCAGCTACTAATATGTTTCGTCACAATGTGGATCCTGTTTCGAAGAAAGATCAGCGCATGCTAAAGCAAACCTGGCTGCCAGAAAGTGAGCTGTGGCTCTACTCTGATTCTCGTCACTCTCAGGAGGAACAACAATCGCGCTGGTTTCTTAAGACAGCCCCCGGAAAGTATATAGAGTTCGGGAAGGCTCCGCGGAAATCTACCACGCAGCCAGCCAGCGGCTGATCATTTTTGCAAATGAGTGCTACCGATGACTTGGAAACCGGACGTGAAAGCCTGAACATGCAGGGCGAGTTCCTGGGTGTCACCGCCATGGCATGCTACAGCGCACCATGGTTCCTGCAGATTGTCCTGCTGATCCTGATCGGCTACATGTTCATCAGCAAGATTCGGGCGAATTCCAGGCGCGCGCGGCAATTGTTCGCTGAAATGAAACAGGAAGTGGATGACGATCACGAACAGGATCATATCCTGCAGGATTTCAACCGCCTGTTCTTCGGATTCACTGTGGCAAAACGAAATCTCACAGCCTACTGGACGGGATTTTCCATTTACGCCATCACTTGTACCTACTCGATCGCCAACACTGTCGAACACTCACGGGGCTGGTGGGAAAAGTGGTAAAATTCCGGGGCGAGCGGAAATCCGAGCAGTTACAAATCAGTGGAACTTGAGCGGTTTCACAGTATAGAGGAATTGGAGAGTTTGCCGATAGATCAGGCTACTTGCTCTCGTATCCAGAATCATGACCTATATGGATCCGTTACTAGAAATCCTACACAAGAACGCGAAACACACAGCTTCCGAGTTAGCAGAAATGCTGGCGCTGGATGAATCCGCCATCAACGAGCGGGTGGCCGCATTCGAAAAGGATGGAACGATTCTCGGTTACCAGGCGATTCTGGACAGCGAAAAGGCGGGCAATGGCGGAGTTGTCGCATTCATTGAAGTCAAGTTGACACCTGAGCGCGGCGGCGGATTTGACCGCCTGGCTCAACGTATCTCCAAGTTCGATCAAGTGACTCATTGTCACCTGCTCAGTGGCAGTTACGATCTTCTCGTCACAGTGGAGGGCAGCACCCTGCGCGACACCGCGCGCTTTGTTGCTGAAAAACTCAGCACTCTGGATGGCGTTATCTCGACGGCTACCCACTTCCAGCTCAAGACCTACAAGCAGAACGGACTTCTCGTTCAGGCGGAGGTGCCGCAAACTCGCCTGCCCGTTGCCCCGTAGCTCGCATCCTGCAGCTGCTGAACTTTATTTCTTTTTCTGTCATTTGATGAATCTTTCTGATCGCATTTCCACGCGTGTCCAGGGCATCCCCCGCTCAGGCATCCGCGATTTCTTTGAACTGGTACAGGGCCGTGACGATGTCATTTCTCTCGGAGTTGGCGAGCCTGACTTCTGCGCACCCTGGCACATCCGAGAAGCCGCGATCTACTCACTTGAAAAAGGTGAGACCAGCTACACATCGAACCTTGGCCTGGCCAATCTAAGGAAGTCGATTGCCGACTACGTCGCCCAGTACTTCAAGGTTCAATACGACCCAGCGAGCGAAATTCTCGTCACCGTCGGCGTATCAGAAGCACTGGACATCGCGTTTCGCGCGCTTCTCAATCCTGGCGATGAAGTAATCTATCACGAGCCGTGCTACGTTTCCTATAACCCGAGCATCTACCTTGCCTACGGACAGGCAGTCGCCATTCAGACCAGGGCACGAGACAATTTCTCCCTGCGCGCCGCCGACGTCGAAGCTGCCATCACGCCAAAGTCGCGCGTGCTGATGCTCAACTTTCCCACCAATCCAACTGGTGCTACCCAGCCGCCCGAGGAAATGGAAAAAATTGCCGCACTCTGTGTGAAGCACGATTTGATTGTCATCACTGACGAAATCTACAGTGAACTTCTCTACGAAGGCGCGACGCATACATCAATTCTCGCCTTCCCTGGAATCCGCGAGCGCACGATTCTGCTGCATGGGTTTTCGAAGGCATTTGCCATGACGGGTTTTCGACTTGGCTATGCCTGCGCGCCTCCGGAGCTGACCGAGGCCATGATGAAGATTCATCAATATGCCATGCTGTGCGCCCCGATTACCAGTCAGGTCGCCGCCGTAGAGGCACTCGAAAATGGCGCGCCAGAAGTCGAGCGCATGCGCAAAGCCTACGAGCGACGGCGCAACATTCTACTCTCGCGAATGGAAGCCATGGCCCTGCCCTGCTTCCGGCCGGGCGGCGCATTCTATGCGTTTCCTGACATTCGCGAGTTCGGACTTACCAGTAAACAATTTGCAATGCAGCTGCTCGAAGAGGAAGATGTCGCCGCCGTTCCTGGTGATGCATTCGGCAAGGCTGGCGAAGGATTCCTGCGCTGTTGCTATGCCACAGATGAGGCGCAATTGACGACTGCCCTTGATCGCATCGCGAGCTTTATCGGTCGACTCAGGGCAAAGTAACGATGGCTGACATGAAGCAAAACCCGAAGCTGCGGGACAACAAGACGGTTGCCTACGTGGCGCCGTTCATCGCCTACATGCTTTTTCTGATCGTTAAGGATCTGCCAGGTGTCCATATTGAAAATGAATTCCTGCCCTGGTGGAAGCATGCACCGGAACAATGGATCTACCCGCTACAGACGGTTGTCGCCCTCGGGCTAGTAGTCTATTTCTGGAGAAACTATACCTTTCGGCCACTCAAGGGAATCGGCTTTGGAGCGATCATCGGCGGCGTCGGTATTCTGGTATGGATTCTACCTTCGTGGCTTTACGACGTGTGGAATGTCGCCACGTGGACACAACCCGAGTGGATGGAAAAGCTGCCGCTCATCGATGAAGATCGCACCATTTGGGCAATGTTAGGATTGTCTCCCCGTGCCGAAGGCTTTGATCCGAGCCTCTGGGACAACAACCCCACTGCCTACTGGTCAGCAGTCATCATGCGCTTCATTCGCATGACCATTGCCGTCGCTTTTCTTGAAGAATTGTTCTGGCGGGGATTCCTGTGGCGCTACTTTGTGAACATGGATCGCCCATTCTGGAAAACAGAATTCGGCATCAAGAAATGGAAACCGATCGCGATCACCATCGGCCTGTTCGTTCTCGTTCACGCTCCTGAAGATTATCTCGGCTGCCTGGTCTACGGCATTCTCATCAGCTGGGTTGCGCTACGCACCAAGAGCCTCGCTGCCTGCGTCGCCTGCCACGCCGTCTCCAACTTTATACTCGGCCTCTACATCATGTACACCGGCAAGTGGGGACTCTGGTAATAATCCAGTCAACCAATGCTCAACGAATACTTAGCGGGAAAATAACTTTCGCAGCCCGGCCTCAGATGCGGGACACACTCCTCGTTCGCAAATGAGTCCTGTAACCAGCCGCGCTGGCGTCACATCGAAGGCGTCATTTCGCGCACTACTTCCCAGGGGAGTCAATCGAATCGATTGCACCGATTCGTCAGCTGTCGATGCGCCTTCCATGATAGTTACTTCTTCCGCAGAGCGCTGTTCGATGGGAATCTGCATTCCGTCACTGGTTTCCCAATCAATCGTCGACGAAGGCAACGCCACATAGAAGGGCACGCCATTGTCGCGGGCAGCCAGCGCCTTCAGATACGTGCCAATTTTGTTCGCCACGTCTCCAGTGTAAGTCGTCCGGTCAGTCCCGGTGATCACCAGATCTACTAAGCCGCGCTGCATCAAGTGCCCGCCTGCATTGTCAACGATCACCGTGTGGGGCACGCCATGCTCCGCCAGTTCCCATGCTGTCAGCCGCGCTCCTTGATTGCGCGGCCGGGTTTCATCGACCCAGACGTGCATGGGAATTCCAGCATCGTGCGCCGCATAAATCGGTGCCGTAGCCGATCCGTGATCTACAAAGGCCAGCCAGCCAGCATTGCAGTGCGTCAAAACATTCACTGGCCCAGCCTCCGTTTTGTCAGCGGCAATCTTTTTGATCAATGTCAGTCCGTGCTCGCCAATGCGCCGACACCAGTCGCTATCTTCATCACAAATGTCCGCTGCCGTCTGCTCAGAACGCGCCACTTTGTCGGCGATCGAATCCCCTTCTGCGATAGCCGCCAACTGCCGCTCGACTGCCCAGGAAAGATTCACCGCCGTGGGTCGCGTTGCGATGAGCACCTCAGCATGTTCGCGCAGCGATCGGTCAAAGTCATCACTCGCAGCGGACTCTCTCGCCGCCAGATGCATGCCCCAACCTGCAGTGCCGCCAATGCAGCCAGCACCCCGAACATGCATGTCCTTGATGGCGACACAGACATCCTCCACCGAGCACAAATCCTCCACCACAAATGAAAATGGCAGATGTCGTTGATCGATGATTTGCACAACTCCTTCAGCCTGCTTCCAGACCGTGCGGTAGTATTTTCCTTGAACACGCATAGAAGACTACCTTCACAGCCAACTCAATTCTGTAAAGCAACGAGTGTTCGTTGCTGTTCAGCTAAGTCTAAATTGGCAGTAAAAAAGCATATTTCGAACGGCCCAGATCCCAAAGAGCCGGCACTGCGATAGCCCGGGTTGTAGAGGATTTGGATCGCGTCCTAAGTTGAATGCCAGGCAAACGTCAGCGCGTAGCGTCAATATTCTGTTGACGGTTACTTAAGCTCTGCGGCTCTGCGGGCATCAACAGGAATCCTGATACTACTTCCCAGACCAACAGGCAGCGGTATCTCTATTGCCTCGGTAGGGACTGCGGTTGCCATACACCGCTTTGTGGTGGCCGCAGCCCTCTGCGTCTGAGTGGGTGGTTCTCTGGTCTTCAGGGCTCACGGTTCTATTCCTCCCCCAGCTCCTTCGTCGCCCTCCGAAAGCTGTAGAGGGCTACAGCACTCCACAGCTCCACAGCTCCACAGCTCCACAGCTCCACAGCTCCACAGCTCCACAGCTCCACAGCTCCACAGCTCCACAGCTCCACTGCTCCACTGCTCCACTGCTCCAACGGGGCTACGTACAAAGCCCGGGGTTGCGAGGCACGAGCTACCCCGGGATATTGTCGTCAAGGATTCCAACCCCAACGGGGTTGTGTCCCTGCAGCAACGATCCGTTAGGGTTGACGGTATGAGGTGTCTGATTCCCAGGGTGGCGCCACTGGCGCAACCCCTGGGTTGAGGGACGGAATCCCATTGGGACAATAAGAGAAAGGGTAGGTCGAAGTCGGGCGAGCGGGATGGAACGAACAAGCGAAGGTGGAACCGCCTTCCTCGCGAACCCTACACGCAAGGAAGGCGGCCTTTTCAACGATTCCTCCCGAATAAGGGAATCGTTCCATCAATGGCACCGAGGAGGATAGAAATTTTGGAAGCAGTCATTAGTCGATTAGGAATCCGGGCCAAATCGTAACAAGAATTGGTCAACAATCGGCCACACCGGAGCGCGGCCTCACCTCTAACAGCGCAAAATCGTCACTCGAGGGGTCAGCGAAACGAAAGTTTTTCAGTTTTCGCCTTCAGGCGGACTATTCTTCTGGCTAGACAGACAGCAAGCGAACGCCTTCCTCCCGTGTGTTATCCTGACATCAGGGCTTCTCCCGCAGCCGATCGTAGCGGCGACCGTTGTTCTCCAGTGGCAGGTCGGGCGTGAGTTGGCTGGGGGAAAATCGGTGAATGAGATCCGCAATCAGATTCGGATCAGTCGGATCCCCATTGGCAATGACTTCCAAGCCGTCGTTGGATCCATCTCCATCCGTGTCAAACTTGTTAGGATCCGATCCCGTGTCCGTTGCGCTCACAAACGTCCTTCCGTTTTCACTTCGGCGCGTGACACCTCTGGGCACAGCGGCCACGAGCGATTCCATATCATCCGGCGATAGCAGCAGCAGGCAGCGTGACAGGGCGCAAGTTGCCGGACGCACCGGGTATGTGTCATTTGTTTTAGCGATCCAAAATCATCGCGGAAGCGCGGCGACGCTCCATCCTCAATCGAATGCCCACCTAATCAGCCAATCTAGGAAACTTAGGCCCAAGATAATCCCAACGATTCACTCCATCATTCCCAACGAACCCATACAGGCTCCCCCCCCTGTTCCCCGATGGGATCTGTGGATAGCCAATAAGGGATACCCGACGCAGGTTTCGTAGCTGTAGAGTGTTTTTCCTGGTGCGATTCAACGGGTTGCGGAGTGGATTCTCTAACACTCCTACCAACATTCTCTCCAAAACCCCAGACGCGGTTTTTCGCGACGTCTTGCGCCGGTGCCTAGTACGGTTCTTGAAGGTAAAAGCCCATCTCCCTTGCAGCTACTATAGCAGCTTTAGCGACTAAAAGAAGATAGGGTTTCTTCGTTTTTTGAAGCGTCAGAGAGCCAGCCAGGCGCGCACGAATTCTTCGACGGCAGCGAAGGTTTCGCCATCGACGGTTCCCAGCTTTCGAATCAGGTGGCTTTTGTCGGTTGTGCCGATTCCCTGACCGTCAAAGGCTCCGGCTCTCTGGCCCCGTGCTTTGTGCTGAACTTCATAGGCGGTTCCTCGGACGCTCGTCGTGCGAATGACGTAGGTAAAAAGCGCTCTGTCGCTGTCTCCTGGCGGGACGCTCAAGATGAGCACAGGCCGTGTTTTGCCTATGTAACCAAGATCAGCAAGCCAGAGTTCACCGCGGTTCATTCTTCGATGAGTTGGCTTTCTCCTCCGTCTTCCTCATCATAGATCGACGCCAGAACGCCGGAAGATCCCACGATAAGTCGATGCTCTTCGAACCATTCGGCAAGCTTACGTTGATCAGCTTCGGGCAGTTGCTCAATGGCTTTTTCAATTTCCATTACCGTTGTCATGACTGCACTTTAGCAGTCTTTTCGCGGTTTGTCTCGCTGCTCTGCAGGATGAGCGGAATGAGTTTTGGCGTGGACGAGCTTGAGCTGGTTGATGCTTGCTTCGGTAGAAATGGCCGATTTTTCTGAGATTTTCGTGGCCGAAAGGTGCTGGATAATGCGGATATCGGCGCCGTTGTCGTGCATGTGGGGGACACAACTGTGGCGAATGAGATGGCAACTGCCAGCACGGTCGATGTCGGCTTTCATTATGAACTGAGTGACCATGCGCGAGATCACATTAGGAATGAACGCTCCGCCTCAGCTGGTCGGGCTGCAGTAGCTGGCAGGTTGAGGGCAGGATGTCCACTTATTCTGCCACGTCCCTATTTGCTCCCTACGATAGCTCGTTCCTCGTCGGTGTAATCGATACTCAACACCAGCACGGGCCGGACTTTGCCCGCGTAACCGAGATCTGCTTGCCAGATTTCGCCGCGATTCATACCTCAAGCAGTTGGCTCCCGCCTCCATCTTCTTCGTCGAGAAGCTCTGCGACTTGCGCAGAGGAAGCAACGAGTTCCTGCTCAAGCTCGTAATCTTCGATCCACTGCCGAAGCTGGCCGAACTGGTCGCGCGGCAGTTGCTCAATGGCTTTTTCAATTTCCATTACCGTTGTCATGCATGCACTTTAGCAGTCTTTTTGTGGTTTGTCTCGCGGCTCTGCAGTGTGATTTTTTGCGTGGACGAGCTTCAATTAGTTGATGCTCACTTCGGTGTAGATCTCAGTGGTTTCGAGCTTATCGTGGCCGAGGAGTTGATGGATGAAGCGGATGTCGGCGCCGTTATCGTACATGTGAGTGGCGCAGCTGTGGCGAATGAGATGGCAACTGCCGGTGCGATCGATGTCTGCCTTCTTGATGAACTGAGTGACCATGCGGCTCAAGATCGGGTTGTTTGATCCCCACCGCGGAGGGGTGGATTACGTAATCAAAGACCTTGCAAGCGACTCGTTCGACCCACACTCGGGTGTTCGGCATTTGCTCAAGCGATCCCAAATCCTCGCGAAAGCGGAGCGGCGTTCCATCCCCAATTGAATGGCCACTTATTCAGCCACGTCCCTTGTTTTCTCCCTATTTTTTCTGCCCTTTTCCGTAAATATACCCCAAACCGAAGTGTCGTTTCATCCCTATTTTGACACCATTCGCATCTTCTGGAGATATTACAACGAAATCGCCTCCTCTCACTTCGGGTCTGTAGACCCACTCCACCGATAAGGCATCTGTCATGTCTTCGTTAGAAAAGGATTCCGTTGTCAATCCATCTAACGACTTCGGAAAATTCCCGTGTTCTGCAACGTACTCTTCTAGCGCACATCTGAGTACAATCATCTCACCATAATATTTTGTAGGTGGTGGTTCTAGCTTATCACATGCCCAAAAAAGTAAAGCGGCAAAAATCAGCAATGTCTTTCTCGCGAGCGCCATGATTACTCTCCAATAACATCTAAGTGAATATCAGCCCATGAACCTGGTTCCCATACTTCTTCTCCTGGGTCAGGAGGTTGTGGATATCGTGCTAAACGACCTGCGGGGAACCCCGCCAGGGATCCAGTGCCATCATTCTCCCATCGGTTCGGATACTCCTCATAGAATCCATCCTCCGGAGTCTTACCAGAAAACTTGGGCTTCCACAAATCGAACACGATTTTCTTATCAATCGATTTATCAGGCTTGTAAGATTGGCAAACTATCGCCCAATGATCTGCTCTGCCTAATAAAATGGTGCGCTTATACCTACGTTCCAAAACGCAGGTCCAGCAGGCTAATTTCTCGTTCACTCTGGTGA
Organism: Verrucomicrobiales bacterium; assembly: GCA_051270635.1. Classification (GTDB taxonomy): domain Bacteria; phylum Verrucomicrobiota; class Verrucomicrobiia; order Verrucomicrobiales; family DEV007; genus JAGROY01. The sequence goes on from JBNMNB010000094.1 coordinate 25,143, forward strand.
AGTCACCATGAACTTTTTCCCCGATATTAACGCAGCTGGCCGGGCCCTCTCCATCAGTAGGATCAAGGTTACAAGCCTTTAGGCGACTCTTTATTGCGCGGTGGATCCTATTTAACTCTTTCTCACCTTTGTCGCGCCACTCCTTGTTGCAACACGACACATCTCTAGGTTCTTTAGCTGGAAACGATGGTTCCAATTTCTTTAGGCTGGGCCCTATCAACGGACCAATGTCGTTGAAATAAGAACTTGTTGAGTTGACGGATAGATGGGCGACGTTGTTGGGGCGGGTGTTAGCAGCCGCTGAGTAGTTACTATTAATCAACTTATAAAATCTATAATCACCATGGGGTGAAAATAGCTGTAATTGTTATATTGAGAAGTTAGTTCGCGTCTTTCGTGCGACTCTCGCAAATGAGAGTTTTATCGCCAAGCACCGCGTTGATCCATCGGCCTTCACTCGCAAACAGAAGCTGACTTTTCCAGTCCTCTGTTGGATGATCTTCTGGAAGTTCCGCGCAGCCATGAAGCTGGAGATCGAGCGGTTTTATGAAGCGGCATTCGAGTCAGACCACTTCCAAGCACCGGAGAAAAGCACCTTCACCAAAGCCCGGGCGAAACTGAAGGGGAGCGCCTTCATCGAGCTCAACGACAAATTGATGGGGCAGTTTCTCGACCAATGCAAAGAGCAGAAAAGGCAGAGCGATTGCCAGTGGAGGTCGCTTCGTCTGCTGGGAGTGGATGGTTCCACGCTGCGCCTGCCCAATTCCGAGGAAATCGTCAATCACTTTGGCGGGATGCAACCAAAGAACGGAAAGTTTGTTCCGATGGCGCGGTTCTCTTTTCTCCACGATCTGCTGGCCAATGTAACCCAAGGTGCAGTCGTAACGTCCTACCATACCGGTGAAGAGAAACACGCATGGGATCTGATCGGTACACACGCCGCCCCCTCGACGTGCTTCATCATGGATCGGGGATATTTCGATGGAGGGCTGCCTTTTTTCATCGAAGCTTTGTGCACACACTTCATTGTTCGAGTGCCGGTCAAAGCCTTTGCAAAGGCGCAGGAGTTCGTTCAGTCGGGGCAGCAGCAGTGTGAGATTCGGCTGCCTGTTCCAGACGGAATCAGGGAAGAACTTGAAGAGTGCGGTGTGATTTTCAAAGATCAAACTCTTGCGGTAAGGTTGATACGTGTGGAGTTGGACACTGGAGAGGTCGAAGTGCTCATGACCAATCTATTGGATGCCGAACTCTACCCAGCGGAAGAATTCTCCGCGATTTACCACCTGCGTTGGGGCATCGAAGAAGGCTACAAGAGTTACAAATGTAAGCTGGAAGTGGAGAATTGGAGCGGAAAAACGGTCGCCTCAGTGGAGCAGGATTTTCATGCGGGAGTGCTCAACCTAAATCTTGTGACCAGCATCGCCTTTCTCCTGCAACCTGCCATCGATGCACAATGTAAAGATGCTTCTCCAGGGGACGACCGACGCGGCCGCAAACACCGTTACCAACCCAACATCAAGCGAGGCCTGGGAGTGGTGCGTGATCATCTCTGCGAACTCATGAACTGCTGTGCGACGAAAATGGCCGAGGTTGCGCGGCGAATAACCGCCCGCATGATGCTGGATCTCATGCTTGTCCGCCCTGGTCGAAAATACCCGCGAAATCACAGACCACCGCGCATCTACGCGCCCGCCTACAAACCCATCGCCTGA
>JBNMNB010000095.1:0-26785 GCA_051270635.1 Verrucomicrobiales bacterium
CGACGGAACACTCCAATCGAAGCGGGCGATACGTCACTCCAGTCAGCCTTGCTCCAATGATGCCCGTTAGCGGCTGAACTATATCGCGCTGCAATGGGCTCATTTTTTCGGAGAACGTCCTAAGGCCTGCCAGCCCTGCCGAGGGTGAGGCTTCCTTTCCGAACGGTGTTGAAATTTGGGTTAATCATCAAAAGTCCTATGCGCGGCAGGGCTTGGCCAGCGCCTGCTTGTTAGCATTGCGGTTCAATGGTGGGTGTACTCGTAAAATCCGCATGATGTAATAACATCAAATCCGATTGCGTAGCCACCATTATTTGGCCAGCGCTCTTCAAAGAAAAGATCTCCCGTGTCGAAAGTCTTATTGTGCCACTGATAGCTCTCGTCCGGATCATTGGGACGACTGGTTGCACCGATTTTATCGAGAAACATATTCGCTCGCCAAAGCCTAGCCTTCTCGTCCTCTCCGACTGGAGCCAAAGGTCTTCCAATTGAGGTACACCAATGTTCAAACGCCTTCCGATCGATTGTGAACTCCGCGATTTTCTGAATATCTCCGGCAACAAAAGTGATGTCAGAAGCTCCTTGGGGAATCCATTCTAGGTCTGCGGTATCTACGCCAACGCCCCACTCCCTGATCCGGGTCGAGTCCCATAGCAGATAGCCAACGACGAAGGCCAGGAGGAGAGCCAAGCCCACAGCGATTGCACAACCCTTCTTCATTTCCTGATGCTAACAGACATTCCGCACGATACTACGTTTAAGAAATTGAGCATGACGCTTTCTTGAGCTCTCCTGGCATCAACAAAAATGTTGATACTACTTGCCAGACCAAGAGGCAGCGCTCCGTCGTTTAGTCTTGGCTTAACACTAGTAAACCTGGCTCATCAGCTATCCGATGAGCCAGGTGAGCTTGCCTGAGCGCGGGGCAATGCGTGCTGCTGGATCATTGCTCTGGCCTGATTGGACGCGCTCGATCACTGGGCGTTTTGCTTCACCGGTGACCAGGAATGCTACTTCACTGGAGGCATTGATGAGTGGATAGGTTAGTGTGATGCGGTAGCTGCTGAATTTCTCGACGTAGTTTTCCATGGCCCAGCGTTCTTCTTCGTGCAGGGCAACTGATTCTGGGAAGAGGGATGCTGTATGCCCGTCTTCGCCCATTCCCAGCAGGCACAGATCGTGTGCAAGCACGACCTCGCCCCGCTCTTGCGCTAGCGCATGCAGTGCGGAATCATAGACGCGTGCAGCCTCGCCTGGTTCGAATTCGCCGCAGATGCGGTGAACATTTTGCTCAGGAATCTGGGCTGGATCCAACAACGCTGCTTTTACCATTTTGAAATTACTGTCGCTGTGCTCAGGGCCTACACAGCGTTCATCACCGAAAGTGATCACCACTTGTGACCAGTCGATGTCGTCACGAGCAGCCAGCGCAGAATACACTGGCTTGGGAGTTCCGCCGCCGCAGAGACTGAGCAAGAATGGCAATCCGTCAGTACCGCGTTCCTGTTGGGTCGACACGATGCGCGATGCTATCCAGTCGGTTGCTTCGATCAAAAAGTTGGACGTGTAAATGTTTTCAGCCATTCTATATTGGGTATTGTGTCAGGGTAATCGCGAAGTCGTCACTCCACTCCAGTTATTTCGGAATTTCCCCATTATCCCAATGACCAGCCTTCGCGATACTCCCTCTTGAGGAATTGCTCTGCGTCTGGGGCATTCGGGAATTTCATTGCAGAGGCATTCCACTCCAATTTTGTTCCTGCACGGAAGGCAACATTTCCCAGATGGTTCGCTTCTGTCAGTGGCCCTGCGTAGCCAAAGTGGCACGTCGTAGGAGCCCCCGTTTTACAGGCGTGCAGCCATTCCTGATGATGGCCGATCGACTTGGCAATCGACGGTGCGGGCGGTTCGAAATCTTTGAATGATTCCTCGGGCAGCAGCATGTGCTTGCCATAGTCAGAGAGAAGCATGCGTCCGTCAGTGCCGACAAATAGCACGCCGCTCCCCCATTTTGGAATGCCGCCTTCTTTCCAAATCTGTGGTTTCTCGGATCCTTGGTACCAGGTCAGGGAAAGCGGAGCACGATCACCTCGTGCTCCATAAGTGTAGCGCGCCCACATCGATGCCGGAGCAATTTCAGGATGTGGATCTGGCCCGCCCGCTTCGATCGTCAGCGGTGCATCCAGATCGAGCGCCCAGAATGGAAGATCATTCCAATGGCTGCCGAGATCTGACATTGTCCCATTGCCGAAATCCCACCAGCGGTACCACTTCGGCCCAGGGAAATAGACGTCATGGTAGGGACGGTAGGGAGCCGGCCCCAGCCACAGATCCCAATCGAGGTAATCTGGCGGTGTCATCACTTCGCTCGGCCGCTCGCGTGCATCGACGATGTCGCCGTGTGCCTTGGCGTCCTCTGCCGATTGCCGCCCCCATGCACGACCAACCCACACATGCACTTCCGAGACACTGCCAATCGCTCCCGATTGAATCGACTCGACTACACGACGGTAATTATCACCCGCGTGGATTTGCGTTCCCATCTGGGTAGCGACTCCCGCTTCCATTGCGGCTTGCGTGATGAGGCGTGCTTCATTGACATCACGCGAAAGCGGTTTCTCGCTGTAGACATGCTTTTTCGCGCGCAGTGCCGGCAAGATTCCGAATGCGTGCGTGTGCTCGGTCGTGCTGACCACGACGGCATCGTAGTCGTCGATTTTATCGAGCAATTGCCGCATGTCCTGATACTTTGCAGCATCCGGAAAACGCGCAGCAGCAGCAGCGAGATTTTTTCCGTTTACATCGCATAGCGCCACAATGTTTTCAGTTGCCCCGACTTGCTGCAAATTGTGCCCGCCTCGTCCGCCTGTCCCGATCACGGCGATGTTCAATTTTTCGCTGGTGCCCTGGGCTCGAATGATTGACGGGAATCCCAGGCCGAGTGAGGCCCCAGCGATACCAGCACTTCCTGATTTCAGGAAACTCCTGCGAGAAGCGGATTTTGAAATATGGGCTTGATGATCAGAAGGATTGCTCATACGGGCGAGGCTAGCAGACGGGCATTGGCAGCTGCAATGTTCAATTCCGCCATTTCCGCCATTCGCCTTGCCGGATATGGGAGAATCGGTGCCGCTTCAAAAGCAATCTTCGCTTGCACCCTGAGCTCTTCTCCGTACTGAATCCTATGCCCTACAGCGAGAATCCTTTTCGACAGCAATTTGCGACGCGGCCCACGCCTGAATCCTGCACGGTTGTCATCTTTGGTGCCACTGGCGATTTGACGCATCGCAAACTGGTGCCGGCGCTTTACAGCATCGCCGCAGATGGTGAGTTGCCGCCAACTTTGAAAGTGGTGGGGTTTGCCCGTCGCGACAAAGACGACGCTACCTTCCGCAGCGAGTTGGAAACGGCGAATCGCAAGCACTCGCGCGCTGGCCACGATGATGCGCTGTGGGCGACATTCAGCGAAAGCATCCACTACCATCGCAGCGAGTTTCAAGATCTAGACGGCTACCGCGCACTGGCAGAAAGACTGGACGCGATCGATAAGGAACGCGGAACTGGAAATCGGTTGTTCTATATTGCCTCGGCGCCAGAATTCTTCGACGACATCCTGACAAATCTTCGTGAATCAGGGTTAAATGAGGCACCGGAAGGCAGCTGGGCACGGGTCGTGGTGGAGAAACCGTTTGGCACCGACCTTCCTTCGGCGCAGAATTTGAATGCGATCGTCAGTGAAACCTTCCACGAACAAGACACGTTTCGGATCGACCATTACCTGGGAAAGGAAACCGCGCAGAATATCATGGTGCTGCGCTTCGCCAACGCGATCTTTGAACCCCTGTGGAACAATCGCTACATCGATTCCGTGCAAATCACCTGCGCGGAAAATCTGGGCATGGAAGGTGGACGCGGCGGCTACTATGACAAGTCCGGTGCCCTGCGCGACATGGTGCAGAACCACCTTTTGCAGTTGCTCAGCCTGGTCGCGATGGAGCCGCCCACCGACCTTTCTGCCGATGGCGTTCGAGATGAAAAAGTGAAAGTCATACGCTCGCTGCGACCGATCAGTCACGCCGACATCGCTGATTCTGTGGTTCGTGGGCAGTATGTGGAAGGTTCTGTCGATGGCAAAACGGTTCCCGGCTACCGTGAGGAAGATCGGGTGAATCCGGAATCCATGACTGAGTCGTTTGTGGCACTGAAGATTCATGTCGATACCTGGCGCTGGGAAGGTGTGCCGTTTTACGTGCGCATGGGAAAACAATTGCCCAAGAAGGCTACCGAGATCTCGGTGCACTTCCGATTTCCTCCAAGCGTGCTCTTCAATAACATTCCGATGCAGGGAGACGTGCGCGGCAATGTGCTGGTGATCCGCATTCAGCCGGATGAAGGGATTTCGCTGCGTATGTTATCGAAAATTCCTGGTGCTGCGTTGCGCATGGAACCAGTAAAGATGGATTTCAGCTACAGCACATCTTTTGGCAAGGCCTCTCCGGAAGCGTATGAGCGGCTGCTGCTGGACGCGATCGCCGGTGATGCCACACTTTTCGCGAGGCGGGACGAAGTGGAGCACGCATGGAAATTCATCGATCAAATTGAACACGCCTGGCACCAGAATCCATCGCCACCGCCGATGGCCACGTATCCTGCGGGCACTTGGGGGCCGCAGGAGGCGGACGATATGCTGGAAAAGGACGGTCGGACATGGCGCCGCCTCTGAACTAATCTGCAATGCAATCACATGGGCAACGCCAATATGAATCCTGACACAACACCATCCAGCACGAGCACAATGGCCGCATCCATGGCAGTGCTTGGGGCTCCGGTTCCGATCGAAGAGATTACGCACTCACTCAAGAATCTGTGGGCGGATAATTCGGCCCATACTCGCTGCTCGCTGATCAATTTTGTCGTTTACAGTGAGCGACCAGGAAGCCTGGCGCACAATGCCGCCCTGCTGGCGGACATTACTTCGGACAATGCCTGCCGCGCTCTGGTGATCGATGCACAGCCATCTACCAGCGCGGGAGAGGAAGCTGTCAAAGCATGGATCACGGCACATTGCCACCTTGATCAGGCAGGCGGAAAGTCGATGTGTTCTGAGCAAATCGCTTTTCAACTGCGCGGGGATCCTGCCAAACTTGTGCCGAACACCGTCTTTGCGCACTTGGACTCTGACTTGCCGCTGGCATTCTGGTGGCAGGGGGATTTTTCTCCTGCATTCGAACGGCACCTGACCAGCCGCATTGATCGCCTGGTGATCGATAGCGCTTGCTGGTCAGATCCGCAGCGCGAGTTCGCCACATTGCAGCAGGCGCGGCAGCAATCTGGTGCCCGGTTTATCGTTCTCGATTTGGTATCGACCCGCCTGTTCGCCCATCGACTCGCGCTGGCGGCATGCTTCGACACACCAGAAACTCTCAGCGGCCTGGATCGCGTCGAAAAGGTAACGATCTCTCACCACTCGGGGCAAGAATTCACCGCCAAAACATTCGCGGCGTGGATGGCATTGAAGGCGGGCTGGACAGAAAACGCCTTGTCATGCAAGGGGGAGGCATTTGCGATGCACACAGCATCAGATCAATCGATTGCTATTTCTTTTGTCGAAGTGCCAGAGGAATCCTGCTGCCCGGGCATTCCTGAAATTCGCCTGCAAGGTGAATCGATTGATGTTCTCATTCAGTGCGATGCCAGCGGCCGTTACCTGCAGAGCAGCGTCGAAATTGCCGATCACAATCCGGTGAAATGCCTGACGCCGATTTTAGCTCGAAGCGAAGCCGCGCTTGTCAGCCAGCGACTACGGCAACCCGGAAACGATGGCCTTTACTTCCAAATCTGGAACGCCCTGCTCCCCTGCCTCGGGTGAGGCAGCGGTAGACTGGCTGCTATCTCTTTTTCCGCAGATTCGCTTGGAAGCGGGCATTGATAAATTCTTCGTCGCGGCAATGGGCGATCGCTTCCTCATGGGAGATGTAACCGTTGACCAGCAAATGTGCGAGGCTGTCATCGATGGTATGCATCCCCTCGTGTCCGCCAATTTGCATCAAACCCAGAATCTGTTCAAATTTCCGATCACGGATCACACTCCGAATGGCGTAGTTCGGAATCATGATTTCTGAGGCCATGACGCGCCCTACCGCATCGTCGCGCTCCAGCAGTCGTTGCGAAACGATCCCAACCAGGCAATTCGACAACTGGCTGACGATTTGTGGCTGCTGCTCCGGCGGAAAGACATCGATCATCCGATCGAGTGATTTTGGCGCATCGATCGTGTGCAATGTGCTGATGACAAGGTGCCCCGTTTCTGCTGCGGTGACGGCAATGCGAATCGTCTCCAGATCGCGCATCTCGCTCACCAGAATGACGTCAGGATCCTGACGCAGCGCACTTTTCAATGCCGCAGGGAACGAGCGGGTATCGCTGCCGAGTTCTCGCTGCTTCACCAGCCCAAAGCTATGATCATAAACGTACTCGATCGGATCTTCGATCGAAACCATGACGCACGATCGTTCCTGAATGATTTTTTTCGCCATAGCGGCAAGAGTGGTCGTCTTGCCTGCTCCCGTCATTCCGGTTATCAGCACCAGCCCCTGCTTTTTGCGGCACAGGTTGGCGACGGCCTCACCATGTCCTAAATCTTCGAGACTTGGGATCTCTTCTGGAATGAATCGAAAGGCCGCCTCGACATTTCCTCGGCAATAGTGAGCGTTGCCACGAAAGCGCCCAACACCTTCGGCCTGCAAGGCGAAATCTAATTCCCAAGTGTCCTCCAGCGTAGCTCGCTGGGTCTCGGTCAGCACCGCATAGACAAGATCCTTACAACTCTGTGGCGTCAGTGGCTCTCCCGCTAATTGCTGTAGCTTACCATTAACTCGGGACGACGGAGGGGCACCCACGGACAGATGGAGATCGGAGCCATTGCGGTCGCGGGTAACCCGCAGGTATTCGATGATGTCGTCAGCCATTGTTAGATTCGATTTCGATATTGGGAGAGCAATCGACTAAACGATTCAGCCAGTCACCGCCATAGGAAAAGCGGCGGAATTATCAGCCTTGCCTGGTCGCTTCAAGCAGCGCATCGATAAAGCACTTTTGCGCAGCAACCCGATCATGCAGGGAGAATTCAGAGGGAGTTTCAAAGGTCAGGGTCACCCCGCCTTGTTCCGCAAATAAAGTAACAGCTTCCGGCATCCCATCAAGCTTAGGGATTCCCCTTGTTCGCCTCACAATGGCTCCCGGCGCTTTTCTACCCTCGATAGACGTGCGCCACTCGCGCGGAATCACTTTCTCGCATTTTGCCATCAATGATTTTCCATAGCTATGACCTACGGTCGGATTCAGTTCATAAAGGTAAATGCCATTGGCGTCGTAGTCTTCATGCATCGTCGCAGCCACTGGAAAGTGAAGCCCATCAATGAATGCCCGCCAACCAGAGACGACGGGATGGGATTCGTCATGAAACAACCTGTTCAAATCGTTACCTCCGTGATTGTGGCGCACATTATTCACCAGTCCCCAGGGATTCAGGCAAGGAAGCAGGACAAAGGGATTATCCATGAGCAAACTAACATTTTCCTCTGCCCACTCCAGCAGTCCCAGCACCGCAGCGGGTTCGTCACCGTGGCAACCAGCGCTCAAATACAGCGGACGGCTCTCAGGCGAAAGGGAGCGCGTCCTGAGCCCATAAATGCGAAACCCGGCTTCATCTGCAATCTGCTGCATGCGCAATCCTGCCGCCTTCGCTACTGCCTTCCAACGTCGCACGATGGCTGGATAGTCATGCGCCTGGTGACTCGTCAGATATCGAGTCGCCGCCGCCGCTCCTGCTGCTGCTGTTTTTCTAGCGGGATCTTTAGCCATTCCAAAAAGAGTAATGAGGGTTCTTCATTGGCGCAACTAGCACGCAATCATTGCCCGAAGCGATTCTTCATTAAAATAGAAAAACTGTAAAAGATTGATAATTCTTATAAATATGGTATATATTTCTTATTGACTCGATTTAAATTAATATGAAACTCTCCGGAATCGGCTACATGATTGCAGGCAGCCTGGGCGTGATTTTCTTCACGACGATGGCACTGGAGAAGTTTGAAGACCGCAAGATGCTGGAGAGTGGGTCTGAGGATTCGTTTTGGACGGTGACTGGTCGAGTGGTTCGGGCGTATGAGAGTATTGGGAGACGCTCGGATTTGCAGATCAAATTGGACCAAGACACCATGACTTTTGTTGGAGGTGGGGTCTATCCACGTCTCTATGAATTTGGGTCGTCGACAGTCGAACGCCTCAAGGAAGGTGAATTCGTCACAGTGCAGGTCGAGCGCGAGCACTTCATAAATCAGCGAATAGAGGCGCAGAAAGGTGGTTCCAACGAAGTGAACATCGCATCGTTGGCAACACCCAGAGAACAATTGTTGAAATTAGACACTTACCTATCCTGGCGGAAAAGAGATAGCCTTACCGGAATTTTCCTCATGCCAGCGCTGGCTTTAGCTTCTCTGGCAATGGTTGGCTATGGCTGGAAGCATCGGAAAGAAGTGTCGAAACGACGGCCACTCAACTTGAGTCAGGCGGCGAGAATTCGCACGTAAAAGCTTCCGCAATCACTTGCTGCTTATTTTCTTTGGCAGACTGAAATGTTTGCACAACGGAAGGAATCTGATAGGGATATGGCTGATTAGCCGCCCAAATTTCCCATGTCCGATTCCTTCGATGCTGAACAATCCGAGTTGCCGCTGGTATCTCTACGAAACATTTCTCTCGCTCAGGGAGGACGCGTTTTCTTGCGGAGATTAAACTGGGATGTTTATGCGGGTGACCACTGGGTGGTGAGAGGTGGAAATGGGACGGGTAAAACAACCTTATTGCGCGTTCTTTCTGGTGATCTGTGGCCAGCCCCGCAGCACGATGAGCGGCGATTATATGGATTCTCAGGGGAACTCGATTCCAGTCCACTTTCAGCGGAAGGACGCTTCTCCTACGTGGGGCCGGAACTGCAGAATCTGCCAATCAGGCAAGAATCACAACTGACTGGATTGGAAATGATTGCGTCTGGACTGGAAGATACCGTTTTCCTGCATGCTGACCTTTCTATCAAGGAAGCAAAACGACTCAAACGCATCGTTCGCCTACTCGGCATCAAGAAGCTGGTATCCAAGCTTTTCGTCGAATTGTCTCAAGGCGAGAAACGCAAGATCCTGCTCGCTCGCGCATTGATGAAAGATCCGGACGTCATTCTTCTGGATGAATTCACTGACGGACTGGATCAGGAAGCAGTTACCGAAGTGGAGGGACTGCTGGCCGATGCTGCGGGTGAAATGAGGGCGACCATCATCCTCACCAGCCATCGTGAAGACATGGCGCTTTCGCAATGGTGGCGATCGCTGGAACTAGGCGAAGGCACAGGATGGGAAATTAACCCTGGCCAGTTTAAACCAAAGAAGTTAAAGGAGGTATTTGCGGGATTTCGTGAACGCAAAGCCCCCCCACCTTTGCCCGATGATCCCAAGCCACTGGTATCCGTCGCAGGCACAGTCAGCATCGGAGAAAAGACGATTCTGAAGAAGGTCGACTGGACGGTTTATGCGGGCCAACACTGGACTATCGGCGGCCCCAACGGATCCGGCAAAACGACGCTAATGCGCTCAATTTACGGCGATTTCGTCGCCAGCGACCGGCAGGAATGGTTCGGACGTCCCAACGTTACGGTCGCAGAAGCACGCAAGCGCATCGGGTTCTTCCATCCAGAAATGCATGCTCTCTTCCCAGAGGAGATCAGTGGCGCGCGAATCATCCTCTCCGGCTTTTACGATACGATCGGACTCATCAAAAGCCCAAGCGATCGAGAGAAACTGCTCACCGTGCGAATCGCCCGCAAGCTGGGAATTGAGAACCTTCTGCGCAAACGATTTGGGGAACTCTCCTATGGCCAGACACGGAAATTGCTACTTGCCAGGGCACTGGTAAAAGCGCCGCGATTGCTGGTGCTCGACGAACCAACGGATGGCCTGGATACGGCGTCACGTGATCTATTCTGGGGCGAAGTGCATTGGCAAATAGAACGCGGCACCACATTGATCGTGGCGTCTCATCGCCGCGATGATATTCCGCGCTGGATAGAATGGGGGCTCGACCTCAAGGACGGGAAACTGGAGCGCTGGCTTCGACGTAAGATCTAGATTGAGAATTGACCCCACAATCGCTTTCACCTCATAGTCGGAAAATGACAAGTCGTCGCACCTTTCTTCGATCCGGCAGCACAGCACTCGCTGCACCTATCCTCCTGCCGTCCTCTGTCTGGGGGGACGATGAAAAGCCGCCACCAAGTGAGCGGGTGACGATGGCATTCATCGGCGTCGGCGGCCAGGGCAGTGGCAATTTAAGCACCTTCCTGACTGACCCGAGGGTGCAGGTAGTGGCGATATGTGACGTCGATACGGAGCATTTGCAGCGAGCGCTGGAAATGGCGAAACTTCCGGCGACATCAGGCTACAGTGACTGGCGTAAGGTGATCGAACGCAAGGACATCGATGCGGTGATGATTGCCACTCCCGACCACTGGCATGCCGTCATTACTGCAGCAGCTGCACGCTCGGGCAAAGATATTTACTGCGAGAAACCGCTGGCCAGCTCGATCGGAGAAGGACGATTCGTCAGCGATTTGATCAAAGAGACGCAGCGTGTCCTGCAGTGCGGAACTTGGAGACGCTCCAGCATCCACACGCGCATGGGCTGCGAGTGGGTGCGCAATGGATACATCGGCGATCTGCAGGAGATCGAAGTGGCAGTTCCGGCCGCCTTTGCCGTGCGCGGTGGATTCACTGGAACTGAAGCTGCAGCAGAACCTCCGGCCAGCCTTGACTACACCATGTGGCAGGGCCCATCGAAGCCCCTGCCCTATCGTGAGGGCTCGGTGCACTTCAATTTCCGCTGGGTGCAACAATATGCTCCTGGCTACATCACTGACTGGGGAGCCCACTTCCTGGATGTTGCGCAGTGGGGCAATGGTTCAGATGATACCGCTCCGGTTGAAGTCGCGGCCACGGAAGTCAAATTCCGAGGCCAGGGCTACTACGATGCGCCCGAGCAATTTCGCATTGAATACGCGTATGCCAATGGCGTTAAGATGCGAATGATCTCCACCAAAGACGAACAACTGTGGGGCACCAAATTCATTGGCAGCGAAGGATCCGTGTTCTCCGAAAACACCAAACTCATAACCGAGCCAAAGGCATTGCGCACCGTAAAATTGAAAGACAGCGACACCCGCCTTTACGCATCCGCTCACCATCATCGCAATTTCATCGACTGTGTGTTATCGCGGAAATTGGAAACGGCAGCGACTGCGGAGGCCGCTCATCGAGCCGCCACTTGCTGCCACATGGCAGCGATCTCAGCAACATTGAAACGGCCACTAAAATTCGATCCAGTAGCAGAAAAATTTGACGACCCGGCGGCCAACGCCTACGTCATGGCCAAAATGCACGGAGGCTGGACGCTCAAAGGCTAACCTCCTTCTTCCCCAACTATGGATCCAGAGGACATTCACAAAGGTCGACTCTTCACTTGGTCAGTTCTCTTGACCGAGTGTTTCATCGCACTAATCGTCATGGTCGTCTTTGCCGGTAAAGATCCCGGCACGTTGAGCCGCATTGAAATGGAATCCCAACCTCCAGAGATTCAGCAGATGATGGAAGACAACTACAAGACGGCGAGGAGTGCGACTTCGATCGCCAATGTTGCTGGCCCATTTTACTTTGTATTCATTACGGGGTTTTCTCTCGCAGTTCTCGGCGGCAACTGGATCGTCCGTATTGCCTACGGAACAGTGCTGTTTTTACTGGCTGCTGTAACTGCCGCAGCCCCCTGGCTTTCGCCTCACCGGGCGATGATGGAGCCCACCACCGTCACAATCATTTGCGTCATTCCCATGGCACTTTTGCATGCTGCAGGTGGAGTGATTATGCTTTTTTTCCGACCAGTATTGCTGTTCCTGCATCCACGACGGATGCTGTTCTCTCCGCCGCCTCAGGCCAAGTAGTCGCCTCCGATTCTTACAATGCGCAGCCCGGATAGATTGCTTCCAAAACGCGTCTAGTTGCCCGACACATCACATTGGAAAGTGCTTGCTCCAATGACTCCAGTCGCGCGCGCTCTTCAGCTCCTCGTTTCCAGATCGATTCGATTTCCGGCCGTTCTTCATCCACTGCCTTGGCGACCTCAGCTCGCCAGAATTCCGGGTGCTCAGAATCTTCCCAGCTTCCCCGGCCTCTGCCGAAGTGAGCGACAGCCAGATACGCCAGCAATGCCATTCTCACTTGCTCGACAAAGTGCTCGTGCGACCAGCGCACTTGATTCTTCTGACCACGCGCAAGGTTGTAACCTTTTGCCATGGCGTAGGCACCGGCGCCTCCCAGAATGGCGCCGCCAATTACGCCACCGCCAAATGTAAAACCACCCGCCAGAATGTCAGCGATCAGGCCACCGGACGCTCCAGTTGCGACTCCACCAATCAAACTCCACACCGATTCGTTGATTTGATTCGGCGTGCCGAAATTCTCTTTTGCTACATCAGCCATCTGCTGGGCGGTCTGACCGTCCAATCCGTGCAGGCCAATCAGTTCGTTCGTTTCTTCGAAAGTGCGCTGCGCCAGGCGATCCGCCAGTTGCTCACGGGCCCTGGTCAACTCTAGCGTGATAGGCCCCCTGCCAATTCCAAATTTCTGCACCAGCGACTCTTCTGACACACGCACGGTGTCCATTACCGAGCCCGTGAGAAGTCGCGCCATGGAGGCGACGGCGTTTTCAAAAACGGCAAGATTCTCCCGCAGCCACGCCTTGCGCAGGGTAGCGTAGACCACCTTCTTCTGTTCAGGAATAAAGGGATCCACCAGATCGAGCAACTCCCCTTCCTGCACCCAACAGCGACCGAAGGCATCGAGCCCAACGACCTCGCGCACCACTTCATGTTGTTTCAATCCATCCCGCCACAACGCTTCATCTCGCGCCTCGGCATCTGGGTTTCCGTAGCTGCCGGTCTGATTCAAAATAACGACCACTGGCTTTCCTATCCAACTTAGAAGCTTCATCTCCGGGCCCACGTAGCCCGCGTCTTCCGGGCCAGTCCCTGCATTCACCAGATAGAGGACAATATCTGCCTCGTCCCTGACATTGAGCACTGCCTGCTGGCTACACCAGAGCGGGCGATCAGTGATGCGATCCCATAGCTGCGTTGCAAACCACCGCAGCGGTTTGCCCGATTGCTCAAGCCTCTTCAGCAAGCGCCCCGTGTGCCCGAACCCTGGCGTATCCCACAGCACCAACTCGTGCCCATCATCTTCCAGCATTGAGTGGCGCTGATTCAGATCAGTGACGTGCTCGTGATCCAGCACATCGCCCACATCTCGTCGTAATAGTGTCCGCGCCAGTGTCGTCTTGCCGACATTGGTGTGCGAAATCAAACTGAATGTCACCCGCTTCGACGGGTCACCTTCACCTTCAGGCTGCTGTTCCTGCACCGCCGTCGATGGATGACCAGACGAGCTGGTCTCCACTGGCTGCGAGCTGTTCTGCGCTTTCACTGTCATCACTGTTAATATATCCCAAATTGAGGCCCAAAGGCTTCACTAATTCTTCCCATGCCGATCGCCGTTCTTCAAGGCGTCGAGAAAACTCAGGCAACGTGCCGAATCGTTCACGGAATCGATTCTCATCCAGCACTACGAGCAAGTGCGAATCCTCACCGCTGTCGCGCATCCGTTTTTGCAGCTCACTGATCACAAATCCATGTGCTTCACCTTCTGGCGTCGCACTGAGGCTCATCAACAGCACCAGATAGCCCGGAATCGATTCCAATCCATCGAGCAATTCGTCCTCGTCACCGTAAGCGGCCGGATCTGAAAAATCGACATGGGCTGCCCCGCCCCACAGCTGATGAATCAGGCCCCTTACAGTATCGCGATGGCGAGGTCCGGGGGTGCAATGGAACGGCAACACCTTCACCAGTTGATCTCCTCCGCTGATGTCTTTCGCCAGTTTATCGTAGTAGCTGGCGAACACCGGGGCCGCGGCCAACTGTGAGCGCCACCGGCTGATCCCAATAAACTCCCACACGATCAACAGCACGCGCGGCACAAAAATATAGAGTGCTGTGTTCGCAGCAAACAGGTGAATCCATTGATCCGCTTTCTCTCCACTACCCGATGCGAGGTCCAGCTGGGCAATCGTCAATTCCCCCGGCGGAATTTCGATTCCCGTCAACGCCGATCCAGGCCCTAACAAAACACCCAGCCAATTGGCAACACCGCCTGCGTCCAGAAAAGTGCTCTCCCACCCCGCTTTGTATTCATAGCCTAATCCCCGCAGATACATTCCAGCGAGAACCCCTGCCGCAAGCAAAATTGCACTCGAATGCGCAACCATGCGGATCGCCTTCCAGTGCGCAGGAGCAGAGAGATCCACCCATTGGTCAATAAATTTCTGCGCTCCGCTGCTGTAGGGCTGATCCATGGTAGCAGCACGAGTTCTCAAGCCATTCTTCATCCATGCGCCCACCTTATCTGTAAGTAGACCACGACCATCGCCGCCTCGTCCAACCAGCGGAGAAATCAGCATAATGGCATACATGACCAGGTTCCAGGCGATCAGCCCGAAAACCGGAATCGCCAGCAAATTAATCACGCCATCTTTGCCAAGGTAATTGGTAGCTAATCCAAGAACGAACGAGCCAGCCAAAACGCTAGCCACGATCAATGGCAGTCGGCCGTTTGGGCTGTTTGTACCAATTGGGCGAATTGCGCTCCCGGAAAACGCGGCAAAATGGGCAGCATCTCCTGGTTTTTCAGCAAGGCTGTCGATCGTCGTCCGCGACCGAGCGCACAATCGTGTCTCCTCAGTCGCTGAAAGAAGAGTATCACCGCCCTCTCTAACGGCAATACATGCAGCCTTGGTCGCCTGCACACGCGCCTTCATTGGCAAGACAACACCGTCCCGATCGCTCGCTTCCAGCGATCTAATCAACAGGTTTTCTTTGGCGGACTTGGGGCTCACTTCAATTCAGACGACTGACAACCAGCATTGGTCACGTTTCATCGTCCAGAATCGCGAAATGGTCAACCACCTCGCCTCCAGACCTCCAGACACCCGATCCGTTCAACCAGTCGGTCAAATCGGCTCAATAGCCAGTTTCCCAATTCACGCTCACCAATCGCGGTGCGACCCGTGCCAGCTGCTTCCAGTCGTTATCGAACACGATCGCGGTGACTTGATGCGCACCAGGCGTGGCGATCGCGACTGGCCACTTTGCTATTGCGCGGACAAAGTGCCCCTCCTTCTGAAATGTTTCCCGTTCCGCAGGGAACTCTGCCAGCACTTTGCCATCCAGATCCGTCAGCCTGAAGACAATGCGTCCCACTTGATCGGCCTGTCCCGGCGGCAGTGCTATCACACCAGTCACATGCGGCGTTGTCGATTGGCCCCAGGCGGTATCGACACGAATTGGCAGCATCACCGGCCCGCATGTTGCCCAGTGCTTCGGCTCAAGTTTCTCCACCAGCTGGACTTTGCCAAGACTCGCCGGTTGCTGCACGCTCAGCGGACTGCCAAACACAAAACTGCGAAACAATCGCTCGGCACCGTCGCTGTAGCAAAGCTCACTGTCCAGTGCGATCACTTTTCCCACCGCAGCCTCAAAGTTCGGGAAATTTGCCCACGGCAATTTAAACTCTACCTCCAGACCATTTTCAGTGCGTCGCGATCCCGTTTCCACGCCCTCACCAGTGATTGCTTCGAGAAATCCAGGACGCAGGCAAAATCGACTTTCAATCGCGCCATCGGTCAGGCCGGTCCAGTAACAATGCACCGCACCAGCAGTAGCTTCAGTGGGCCAGGCTTGGCTGCGAAATTGCTCGTCCTGCCGAGTATCAAAATACCACTCTACGGCATCACCTTCCCACAGCCGGTCATCCGCTGCACCATTGAACAATTTGGTATCCAGTGTGCGCAGCCCCGCATAGAACGCAGTCTCGTCCCACATGTAAAAAAACTGAGCCGCTCTCTCGTTCAGGTTGCTATTGTGGTATTCGACGGGCGTACAGAAGGCGTCTTTGAACTCTGCCAGGTCGCCATCGATCACCATCCCCTCAGGAGCACGAGTAACCACGCCCCTGACACCGGCATTGAGCTCCTGCGCATGCAGTTGACTTACATTAACACATACTACAGCAACCAGCACTGCTGGGAGCAAACAACTACGACTGACTTTTTCTATGTGCATTCACCACCAATGGCTGATTCCTGCCGATAACTCAAGGCAAGAAAACTCCCAAACATCCCCTACGGCACTACGGATTCCGGTGCACAGCGATCTTCCATTGCCCAGCTTCCAATTCCACGATCTCGATCGTAACGTCGAGAAATTGTTCGATCATTGCAGCATTGGTCAGTGTATGATTTGAGGGATTCATCGTGACAAATTCTCCGCAGCCAGCCAGCGACATGGGCAAAAGCAATTGATCTGCAAGCCTACGTCCGACCACGGCATTGGCGCCCAGGTAGTGACTCATCCCCTTCGCCGCCTCCAGGGCAACTCGCTTACCGGACTTGCCGCGCTCGCCAAATGTGCTCGTCATTTCGCAGACATTCTCTGATCGCAGCACGACGGCAACGACATTGCCTGCCCCGGATGAATCGACAGTAGTCACCGTGCTCCCAGCCGCCGACCAACCGTAAGGCGCGAGCGCCGCCAATGCTTCTGCAGCCTCTCGTTGGCCGATCTTATCGGCGACATGAGCAGAAACCACACGGATCTCGTGCGCCAGCGGCCCGCCCCTTTCCTGCAAATTGATCCTCTTAAAATCCGAACAGGGAGCGATAGCAGCGACAATTGCACCACCACCAGCCGGGAAGAATCCATACCGCTCTAATTCAAGCGACACCTCAACTCCCATACGACGCGGATAGTTTCGGCAATTGGTCAAGATATCCTGCGCAGCAAAATCGGCATCGACTGCCTTCTGATCGAGCGCGCGAAACGCAGCTTTACGCCCCATCCGCCGCCCAGCACCGTGATTCACACTGAAACAACTCTTCTCAGCTCCTGGCAAAGCAGCCATCACCACCGATCCATCACGAGGATTTCCTGGCAGCAAAATCGGATGTCCCGTATCCGCAAACGGCGTCTCCTTCAGCGCATGATGACCAGCTGGAAACGCACGAGTCGCCCCCTTTCGATGCACCCACTGCTTCTTGTTCTCAAGTACCTCCTGACGCGCAATGTTGTGGCTGATGAAGTAAACCAGTTGCCCTTCCGTTCCCGGAAGCACTTCCTGAAATGCCTCAAGCACGAGCGCGTTAATCAGCATGTGATTCACCGTCGCGAAGTTAGCTCCCAGCGCCATGTCGTCGAGGTAAGCATCTGCCTGCGGAGTTCCAAGCGGCGCATAAACCAACTGCTTGTCCCCTGCTGGCAACGGCGTCCCCCAGGTCTCGAAGAATTCCTGCAAATCTCGGAATTGTCCTGCCGCCAAATCATGGCCAAACCCACGAGATCCACAGTGAGAAAGAAACGCAACATTTCCATGCTGCAGCCCGAATGTCTCAGCACAGGTCTTCGCATCCGCACCATCCTTGATCTCCACGGTTTCGCACTCACCGAAGTGGTTGCCACCCCGTACGATCCGAACTGCATCATCTTGTCCGCGAAATTACGGAAGCGACCGATCTCCAGCAGATGATCCAGTCGCGTCCCAAGCGCATCCTGCGTATCATCGTGCCCGACGTGAAAACTGTCCTCGCAGCGCAACGCCCACTCAGGAGGAATTCCAAACGAGTCGCATATCGACTTGCTTGCGCCCTCGATCACCGCACGGCGACCAAGCGCCTCGTCTACGCGACGAGACTTTGGCGCTGTGCGCTGCCCCTTCTCAGCCCGAGCGCTGGGACTCCTGGCGGCCCACCGTGTCGCTGTGTCAGCATCCCGATTTTGTGATCGATCGGCTGGAATTGTTCATAGAAAACTCTCACACTGCCCTGGCGCAGACGGTTACTGATGACATTCAGAGCATCTCTCCTGAAACCAAAGTAAATGTGCATCTGTTAGGGATTCGTGACCCGTGGGATTTTCAGGATGTTTACGAGGGACTCTACGGCTTCGCATCCAGCTACGCGTTTGATCCAGAGCATGAAGATTACATGGTGCATATCACCACCGGGACTCACGTTGCCCAGATCTGCCTATTCCTACTGGCAGAGTCGCGCAGAATTCCTGGCAAGCTCCTGCAAAGTGAACCCAGAAAAACGGTCTTACGAGGCGGTCGAGAACGACGCCATTCCTCCACTGGAAAATTCAGTGTGATCGATCTGGATCTCGCGCGATACGATCGACTTGCAACACGCTTCGCAGCGGAACATCGCCACGCTCAGGATTTTCTTAAAGATGGCATCGCGACTAAGAATTCTGCCTTCAATAAGTTGATCGAAAGAATTGAGACGGTCGCTATCAGGTCATCTGAACCCATCCTACTCATGGGCCCAACAGGGGCAGGCAAATCACGCCTGGCGGCACGCATCTTTGAACTGCGGAACCAACGCTGTGATCTCTCCGGAAACTTCGTAGAGATCAATTGCGCGACATTACGTGGCGACACCGCCGCTTCCATGTTATTCGGTCACAAGCGGGGTGCCTTCACTGGTGCCCAGAACGACCGCCCCGGTCTCCTTCGAGAGGCCGATAAAGGGCTTCTATTCCTCGATGAAATTGGCGAATTAGGCACTGACGAACAAGCCATGCTGCTGCGTGCCCTGGAGGATAAGACTTTCCTGCCGGTGGGCAGCGACAAGCCAGTCCACAGCGAATTCCAACTCATCGCTGGCACCAACCGCGACCTGCGCCACGACATTTCACTCGGAACCTTCCGCGAAGATCTTTTTGCGCGAATCAATCTCTGGACGTTTGACCTCCCATCCCTGGCAGAGCGACGCGAAGACATAGCCCCTAACATTGACTTCGAACTTGCTGAGCGCACACGCACGCACGGCACTGCAGTATCCTTCAACAAGGAAGCTCGGGCGCAGTTCCTCAAATTCGCCCGGCAGAAGGACACACCATGGCTCGGAAACTTCCGTGACCTGAATGCCGCCGTCACTCGCATGGCCACGCTGGCACCACAGGGACGCATCCGCGTCAGTGAAGTAACAGACGAAGTCGAGCGCCTCCAAGCCAACTGGCAACGCCCCGCAATCGATCACGAGTCCCAGTCCCCCACCCTTGCGCTAGGCGAATTCCTCACCGATACCCAAATCTCGGAGATCGATCCCTTCGATCAGCCACAACTCGCCTGCGTCATCGCCATCTGCCGCCAATCACGCACCCTCTCGGAAGCAGGCAGAAAATTATTCGCCGTCTCACGACTAAAGAAATCCAGCCGCCCTAACGACGCCGATCGACTACGCAAATACCTGGCAAAGTTCGACCTGCATTTCGATACGATACGCTGACGAAAACGATAAATTTATGCAGGCTAGTGATCGCTGGAAACCCATTCACTTGCAGCCCCGCAGATCCCTAAGTTTTAGCAGACCTCAGCATGCAGGTTCTTCAAGAATTCCACGTCTACAAATAGGACAACGCCCACACTCAGGATGGGAAACTTAGCACCATGACGGATCCCACGGCACGATCAATCGCATTGCTAAATCGGATGACTAACTCGCTGGAGTTGCCCCGGAAGAGGAAAATGCCGCGTCCACGTTAGCACCGCCAGTCGAATTTGGAGTTGGATTCGATTCTGGATGCTCACTGGAACGGGTCAACTTACCTGATTCGTCGAATTCCTGCAGCGATGAAATAGGATTGCCGTAGGCATAGTCCATTTTTAATTTCACTGTTCCATTTGGATGAAACTCCTGAGCACGCCCATGAATTCGGCCGTGATAATAGGATGCCTCCGCTTGCTTCAATCCGTTCTCGTAAAATCGCCGAAGCTTTCCATGCATACGACCTTCTTCGTATGAGGATTCGTGCTCAACCCAGCCCTGATCGCTGAACTCTTGAAATTGACCATGGTACTTACCGTCCGCAAACTGGATGTCCTGGCGAATGCTTCCGTTCGGAAAGTAATGATAGAGATTGCCGCTTCCTCTGGCATCAATTTCGACCTTGGAGTAGGGCTCAGGCTGGCCAAGTGACAGATACTTGCCAGCGGGAATCGCCCCCAGCGTCTCCCAGGCCATTCTGTCAGTGTAAATGTGGAGACCGACTTCTTTGCCTTCACTGTAGAAAATGCGATTCTTCGTAGTTACCACTTCGTAGAAGAAATTGCCTTTCGCGGGACGTTTAGCAGCGGTGAAATCATGATACTGAAGTGTCACCACATGAACGGTCTGGCTGCGATGATGCTTCCCATAGACGCTGAATCCGACACGATCGTAGAATGCTGTTACAGTGTAAGATCTGGCATCGTCCCCATCAAGGTAGAACTCTTTCGTCGCCACTACCAGATCGGGCGCGCCGTAACGTTGCGAGATCTCATTGAGCTTGGGTTTCTTGTCGAATCGCCCAGTAGTCAGGAAATTTTCGCGCTGTTTGATTGCCACAAATTCCTTTAACTTCACAATTTGCTCGGCGCCGAATTCTACATCGAAAAAGTAGCTATCCGAAAGAATACGCTCACTACGAGGCCGACTGTCCCCGTCCTGCGAAGGCAGCACTGAAAGGGAGGGCGACTCGTCCCCGGATGTGGTACCGATCGCTAAAATGCTAATAATCAACACATTGAAGATTCGCCATACGGAATCGATGGAAGCAAAAATCGTCATCTTGTTTAAATTATCATATTTTTCATACTTAATCCATAAATTTGCATTCCTTTCAGGCCGCTATAGTCTCATTTTCAGTGAACTGCCGCCGCCTGCTATTTTCCGTGCGCTCTGCCCCCTTGCTGGAGGTGGCGGGCGTGCTTTCGCTGTTTTTTTGCGCGCTTCGAGCCCTTTCTCCCGCTGCAGTTGCAGCTCCGCAGACACTTGAGGGATTGAAGTTGGAGTTGATTTCAGAAACAGCTGAAGTTCGGCCCGGTGTGCCCATTGATGTGGGACTAAAAATTGAGCACGCGTCGGGCTTTCACACCTATTGGAAAAATCCAGGCATTGTCGGGGTGGCGACGCAGATGAAATGGAACCTTCCAGAGGGATTTTCCGCTGGTGCCATTCAGTGGCCCGCTCCCCAAGTTACGAAAATGGCCATCTACCCCGTCTACGGTTACGAGGGAACGATCGTCCTGCCAGTGACCATTACGCCGCCCGATTCGTTCGATCAAAAAAAGCTGACTGAAATTTCCATAAGCGCCGATGTCTCCTGGATGTGTTGCGCAAAGACCTGCCATCCTGGTTTTGCCACTGTCAGCATTGCCTTGCCCACTGCCGAACGGGAAATTGCCCCCACTTTTACGAAGCACCAACCACTGTTCGCGGCAGCCAAAGCCACGATTCCGGTTAAAACCGATGAATGGAAGGCGAGCGCTCGGAGGAAGGGCGACCAAGTGATCATTCAGATATCTCCAGCGGTTGGCGGGCAAGCGAATGTGGAGAAACTGGAGAAAACAGACAGCGTCTACTTTTTCTCCAGCGATGGATTGATTGATTCTACTGCCCCCCAGACGGTAACCGTTCTCCCCGGCAGAAGTGGACTTGAGATCACCCTCAAGGTTTCAGAATTCGCTCCCGAGAGCACTTCCACCCAAGCGAAACTGCTAGGGGTGCTGAAACGTAATCAATCATGGATCATCGGCTCCCGAATCCCTGCAATCGAAATCGAAACAACCCTTTCCGTCATTGCTGAGTAGATCCATCCTCTGTTAACACTCACTCGTAGAAGGAGGAACCACGAGAGGTGTCGAAATCCGGTTCAGTGCCGATTTTCGCATTTTTTCTGGATTTTCCGTAAATTGCGTTCCACTTTCACGCCGCTCTAAACGTTAAAGAAACACTCATGTCAGAAGCAGATACCTCAAAAACTACTCCCTCAGAAAAGCAGCCATGGTCGGGCGACACAATGGCCTACCTCATGCTCCGAGTCTTTATTGGACTTCGGCTTGTGATGTCAGGACTAGATAAATTTAAAATTTCGAACAATGTCATTGACGAACGTGGAGGCGTCAGCCGTGTGCGCTTGGATGAGCTGTATCGCTTCGAGCACCTTCAGGCGAAAGCTGACAAGATCATCGGAGCAGTGCCCAAATTTGGCGGCATCGACTCAACGCTCGCTGAACTGTATCTAAAGTCTCTGGCACCACTCATGATTTGCGTGGGGGTCTCAATTCTTATCGGATTTCTCAATCGCCTTAGCCTGTTCGCGGGTGGCATGATCTTCATCTCGCTGTCTTTCGGACTGATGTCGATCGGTGAAGAAGAAACCGTTTACCGTCTTGGTGTCTATGTAGCCTTGATTGCCCTTGCGTTCCATTACGTGAAAGCCAACAAGCTCGCGCTGACCAAATGGTAATCCGCTCACTGTGTAATCTAAAACTTGATACCTATGAGTGATCCTAAAGAATCTATCGAAAGCACAGAATCCAGTGAGACGGACAATGGCTCCGTCGATCTCACACGTCGCACGTTCCTCCGCTCCAGTGCTGCCACGGGTGCAGGTGTCTATCTGACCTCGACAGCATCACTGAAAGCTCAAGAAGAGAATGCCAATCTTCTGAACGTAGCGCTGATCGGCTGTGGTGCACAGGGCCAGGCGTTGTTGAATGCCTCCATGGCAGTCGCGAAAGAAGCGGGCATCCGCTTTGTCGCCTGTTGTGACATCTGGGAATACCATCGCAAGACAATCGCTGGCCGCCTGACGAAAGACCCTAATTACAAATCCAAGGGATGGGAAGTAAAGGCCTATGAGCGCATTGAAGACATGCTCGAGACGGAAGGCGACAACATCGACGTCTGTTTGATCGCGACGCCCGACTTCATGCATGCTCCGCACACCAAGACGTGTCTCGACGCAGGCAAGCACGTCTACTGTGAGAAAATGATGTCCAATACCATCGAGGCTGCAAAGTCGATGGTGCTGGCGCAGCGTGATACTGGTAAGCTTCTGCAGATAGGACACCAGCGCCGCAGTAATCCCCGCTACTTAACTCTGCGCAGCCAGATCATCCACGGCAATGAAATGCTCGGCCGCGTCACCCACGCCAACGCGCAGTGGAACCGCGCGATCAGCAAGCCACTGGGATGGGCCCGCAAGTATGAGATGGAGCCAGCGAAGTTGAAAGAATTCGGCTACGACTCGATGCTGGAATTCCGCAACTGGCGTTGGTTTAAAGCCTACGGCGGTGGCCCAATGTCTGACTTGGGAGCCCACCAGATCGACCTGTTCTCATGGATGTTCGATGCCCTGCCAAAGGCAGTCGTCGCCAGTGGTGGCCGCGATTACTACGACGAGTTCGAGCATTATGACAATGCAATGATGGTCTACGAATTTGATACCAATGCGGGTGCTCGCGCGATTGATGATTCACTGGGCGTCCGCACTGCGCGGGCATCCTATCAGGTATTGACCACCACTGGCTCACAGAGCTTCTATGAGAAGTTCATGGGCGTCAATGGTTCGGTCGCAATGTCCGAACTTCCAGAGCCCAATGCAGCCTACCGTGAGGCCCATGCGCAGCCATGGGATCCTTACGCCAGTGCTGGACTCATCAAGCGCGCCGCTGGTTCAAAAACGGTGACCAATAAGATGTGGGACCAACCCACTCCCTGGCCCAAACCTCCTGGCGACACTCTGTGGCTAGCCGACGGGCGCTGGGTTCCCGGCGCGGCAGGAGTTGTCGATGTTCGAGCAACCGCATCACTCGATGAGTGGGAACTCGCCACGACACTTAACAAGCCAGCCCATGCGCCACACTTGGAGAACTTCTACTACGTGGCGAAGAACTCCCAGCAGCAGACCGACCTCAACTGCCCAGTAACCGAGGCCTACAAGACCTGCGTCATGGTATTGCGCGTCAATGACGCAATCGCCCAGGGCAAACGCATCGAATTCTCACCGTCAGACTTCGTCGTAGCCTAACTCCCAACCTTCCAATTTTTAGCAAAATGAAAAAACGTTCAGCTATCCCAACACTACTCGCACTGCCAGCGCTGGCACTGTCGATGGTCTCCTGTGACAAAGTTATCAACATTGGCACTGAAGTCACTGAAGAGACCGCCAGTATCGACACTGACAAAATCATCGCCAGCACTTCTGAAGAGAAAGAACTGCAGAAGCAAATCGACGATGCCCTGAAGGGGCGGAAAACCGCCGAGAAAGCGATTGAGAACGCAACCCGTGACCTGGCGGATGTTAATTCCAAGGTCGCCAAACTGCAGTCGAAGCTTGCTGAGGTGCAGACCAAAGGTGTGACACTCGGAACCTATGCGTCACCTGGTGGTGGCACGGCGGCAGCGACGACACCAGCGCCTTCCGCACCGAAGCCAGCAGCACCTGCGGATCCCGAGCCAGTAGATATTGCCGCGCCAACGCCGGCACCATCCCCGGTAACCCCTGCGCCAACTCCGACGCCTGAAGCGCCTGAGCCCGCTCCCACATCTCCACCAGCTCCTGCTCCTGCAGCTACTGGTGGCATGGTTGATTTAGTGACGGAGTTTCCGATCCCGATGTTTATTGGCACGCCAGTTCCAGTGAAACTGCCGAACCTTGAGCCTCCAGGGAAGCCAAAGCTGACCATGCCCGTTCCTGCAGGAACCAAGAATGTTGCCATAGGCAAAACGGTTACTTCGAGTGACCCTGAGCCAACCATCGGTGACCTCGACTTCGTAACTGATGGCGACAAAGACGGCGGCGACGGATACTTCGTTGAGCTAGGCTTCGACAATCAGTGGGTTCAGATCGATCTTGAGAAAGAATTCGATATCCACGCAATCATCGTCTGGCACTTCCATAAAGCGGCCTGCGCTTACTATGATGTCGTCGTTCAGATTTCCAACGACCCCGAGTTCAAGGAGTCCGTCACCGTTTACAATAACGACCATGACAATTCCGCTGGTCTAGGCGTCGGCGCAGACTTGGCTTACATCGAGACCAACCACGGACGCATCATTGATGCAAAAGGCACCAAAGGTCGCTACGTGCGTCTCTACTCAACTGGCAACACCGCCAACGACCTTAACCACTACATTGAGGTCGAAGTTCACGCTACTGAGTAACGTAAAACTTACAGCCAACCGGATATCCGATTGACCTAAAGGCCGCTGAGTAATTCAGCGGCCTTTTCGTTTTATTAGCAGTGCCGAATGTAAGTGTCGTT
This sequence comes from Verrucomicrobiales bacterium, assembly GCA_051270635.1. Lineage (GTDB taxonomy): Bacteria > Verrucomicrobiota > Verrucomicrobiia > Verrucomicrobiales > DEV007 > JAGROY01. The sequence goes on from JBNMNB010000095.1 coordinate 25,299, forward strand.
GGATTACTCTTCTACTGGCAGTCATCGCACAGCCACGTCGGAAAACGGTGGCAGGGTCTGAGTTGCGCGGGGAACCATTGGGTCTATCATGCGCATAGGAACCCGCAGCCAACTGCTACACATTGCATACCCGATTCAATCTTCTCCTCGGCACCGTGGTGCTTGGACTACTTCTGCTTGCCCCATCCGGTAAACTCCGGGCGCAGGCACCACCAGCGGTGAAGGCCGGGACACCTCAGGAAATCAGTAGCCGGATTGAGGCACTGAAGGCGGTCGACAGCGCCGCAATTCCTGACGTTGAGGCAGCCATTATGGCCTGGACCAATGCCCTGACGGCGGCGCAGGAACGTGCGACTTTTGTTGCTCAGCGAACGGACTACGAAGCCAGATCAGCCGCAGCACCTGAAGAACAAGCGGTGGCCAGGAAGAGCCTCGACAGCAGCGAGGCCGTGAACATTCCCACTGGGGAAAATGTGACTCTTGAGCAGGCGCTCGCCGGTCAGAATGAAACGACTGCCGCCTTGAAGACCGCCAGCAAGATGGTGGAGGATCTCATTGCCAGCCAGAATGAACGTGCCGAACGCTCTGGCCTGATCCCTGACCAGGTTGCGACGGTCAGCGCCGAGCTGAAAAACCTCCCTTCTGCGTCCGTTCAACCAGCAACGACCGCTGCCGACCTGGAGAAGGCGCAATTTGAACTCTCTCTGCAACGGCGGCTAACGCTGACTGAGCAACTAAAAAAGTTGGAAGCAGAAGGCAATTATTACGAGGCCACCACCGAACTGCTGACGATCAGGCTGGACATCGCCAATAGCAAAGTCGCTCAGTTGAGCAAGCAGGAAGAAGCTTGGAGAAAATTGGTGAATACCAAACGCAATGAATCGGCGGGGACTGCGACCAAGGCCGCCGAAGCGCAGGTAGAAGCCTTCAGTGAAGTTGCCATTCTGCGTGACTTCGCAACGAAGACGAAAGTACTCGCAGAGCAGCGATCAAAAATGGCCACACAGCTGGCGGAAGTGAGTCGCGTTAAAATGAGTGCCGATTTTCGCTTTGGCAAGGTGCAAGAGGATCGGCAGAAGAGTCTACGCCGTCTGCGGTTGCTGGAGACAGCCGGAATCGAGATGATGCCAAAGGCTGGTGAATTGCTTGGCAAAGAAAAGAACAACTTGATCAAAACGCGAGACTTGGAGAATGAGCTACGCAACAGCCTGAAGCTGTCTGCGGAAGCGGAAATCGAATTGTTCGAACTGAAAGAAGAAGCAAGCGAATTGTCTACAACGCGGGAGCATCAGATTGAGCAACTCTCCAAGCATGCGAAACAGGATGTTGCGCGAAAACTGGTGAACGATCGCAGGGACACGCTGACTGCTCTAATCAAGGACTATCAGGCGTATGTGGATGCTTTGCAGGAAACCAATGAGGTTATCACGCGCACGCGAAATGAAGCGATTGAGTATCATCGATTTTTAGATGAGCGCCTGCTATGG
>JBNMNB010000096.1:0-26349 GCA_051270635.1 Verrucomicrobiales bacterium
AGCAACGATCACGATGCGTTCGCCCGCGTTGTCGAGCGCGGTGCCGTTCGCGAATTCCCCTGCAACCGGAAGGCCACCGCCATAGCGAGCTTCGAAAGCGCTGCGATCGCGAACGATCACGGTGTGGCTGCCCGGAGCCAGACTGCTACCGATAGGAAAGCTGAAATCTACCCCACTGGAAAACCTGACTCCGCTCAAGTCAATAGCAGTGCCACTGATGTTCATGACTTCAATAAACTCGGCGTCATCGGGTCCGGCGGGATTATACATGATTTCTGAGACTATGAGATTGTCGGCGCTTGCGGCGATGCCGGTGAGGTAAGTGGCCTCAGTCATCGGGGACCAATCGAGTCCACTGCGCGTTCGGGCGCGCACGATGCTTGAACTGTTGAGTAAAATCGGCCCGTCGTAAGTTTTAGCATCGGCGGAGACTCCACTCCCCAGCGTGCTGGTTGCATCAAGCCGGGCGCCAATGAGGAAATCGCTGGAGACGGCGCTTTGATTCATAGCGTGAATGGCGAGGATGTTAGTGCCCACCTTCAGAGCGTCGGCGCCGGTTTCAAACGGCTCGTAGAGCACGGCTTGAGCATCGGAGTGACTCGCGGTGGCCCTTGCGTCCCAAGTCAGTGCGTCCGCTGCCTGACTTTCGGCAATCTGTTCACCATTGATGAATGCGGCGAAACCGTCGTCGTAGCGGACGTACAGTGTCAGTGATCCGATCCGGTCGAGCGTGTCCTGATCGGGAATGTCGAACGTCATGCGCACGTAACACGAGGCAGTCACATTTCTCATTAAGTCGAACAGATCGATGCCACCAAATTCGGCGAACTCTCCCGGATTGTTCTCGAACCATGCAGTGCCAACGCCGGGTATCCAGGTGCTATCGTCGAAAGCATCCGTACCGCCGCGCCAGGTGACGCCGAGCGATTCGTCAGTGGGGACAAATACTTTGAGCGGTGCTTTGTCCGGGATGAGTGCCTCTGTGACGGTTTCTGTTGGAACTCGCGGATCGCTGCCGTCGAGTGTGTAGATGATGTCGCCGGTGGTGGCAGTCATTTCCAACTGGAACCCGCTTTCAACCCTACCGCCGTTTGCGCTGAAAACCGGACTATCGACTTCCGGAAACCAGCCTGCTGCGCGGTATTGATTGATGATCGTTTCTGTGCGGTTGGGGAAGTAGTCTTCGAGGAGTCTCGTGCGCTCGGCCATCCATTCCTCATCGCGGTCGTAGACTGGGATCGGCCTGGGATTGCCGCGCTGATGAACGTCGCGCCGGTAATCGCCCCAACGGGCGGATTCGCCAATGATGGCATCGAACATCATGTCTTTGCGACGTTCCCAGTTCGCGACGACTACATCGGGAGTGAGCAAGCCATCGTTGAACAGGTGCTTCTGAATGCGGTCTGCGAACAGTAGCCGGAAGTCGGGGTTGGCCTTCAGTTCGGTTAAAATGCGCGACGGATTGTTCGCGTTGTCCTTGCGAACCACGTTGTCGTTGTCACGAGTGAAAAAGAACTCGCTGTCCCAGGCGATAAAGTACCACTTTCCGCCCGCCATGTTGCGGATGCCGTACCAGTTGTGGTGATCCCAATCGATGTTGCCGCCGTAATGGTTGAGGATCATATAATCGGCGAACGCCGAGAGATCGAGAATCTCAGACAACTGTTGATAGCGCGCCGGGTCATCCAGATCTCTGGCAAGAGAGTTGAGCGAACGGAACTCGCGCGTTGCATCGTCGCCGGCAACCCCCGCCCCGGAATTGAGAGCGACGATGTCTTCCTTTCGTCCGCCAAGATACGATTGGCCAAACCCTGCGGTTGCGCGCTCGGTAGGGTTAGTGACGCCCCAATATATTCCATTGAGGTAAAGATGTGCGTAGATGTTGCGTGCGGCGGGGTTGCCCATCTTCTGCTGGACGTCCTTCGCCCATTGGTCGCGGATGTATTGGGCGCGGCCCCGGTTGTCGCCTTCAAATTCGTTGTGATGGAGCCACGATTGGTTGCCCGAATTTCTAAGAATAAGTTGATCGAAATCGCGCGTGGCATCGGGATCGCCTGGAAACAGGTCGTGGCGAAAGCTGCCAGATCCGTAGATCCGCTTAAAGTTCACGCGAAACGAGTGCTTCGGGTTCTTAGCGGGCTCCCGGGTGTGTCCGCCCTGTATGCGAATTCCGCAGTCGATTTGAGCGCTGTCTGCTGGCCGGTCAGGATAGATGATCTCCATGGATGCCGGGCGTTCCCACTGAATGCCGCTGCGCTGCGGATTCTGGTAGATGCCGGTGGCTCGGTCGAACAAGTTGTCGCGATCGGTGACGATCGAAATCGTCGGTATCGCCAGCAAGGCATCGTCCAGGATGTCCTTGTATTTCGGATCTTCGGTAATCTCGGGATCCATCTCGTAGTCGGCAGGGAAACTGCCATTGCCGCCATCGCCCTTCCATGTGGTGGGATATCCTTCCGGTTCGTTGCCCTGCCTGATGACATCGGCGAGAAAAATGTAAGAATGGGTGTCAATATTCGTTGGCAAGAAGCCCTCGCGGTAAGCCGAGGCGCGCAACGTTGTTGTAGTGGTAATCGGCACCGCTGCGGTAGCTGCGGCGTCTGCGGTCAGGGGTGGCACGATCGTTCCATTGTCGGGAGTCGGATCAGATCCGTCGGTGGTGTAGATGATCGAGGCTCCGGGCGACGCACTGGTGATCGTCACACTGATAGGATCCGAGTAAAATCCACGATCCATGTCGAACCGGGTGTCTTCGACGAATCCCAACACTCCGGAGTCATTGTTAGGCTTTCCTGGCGTGGGTTCGGCAAAGTAGACGAGTCCGCCTGCTGCGCCCGCCTCTGCGCCGGAGAACTCCGTCGAGAAAAGAAAATCAGCATCGTCCGCTGCAACATTGAGCGCATGAATGGCGAGGATATTCTGGCTGTTGGCGATCAGCGCGCCGATTGCGCCCGACACATCGATCGATTCAAATCGAATCGCTTCAGAGGATGGACGCGTGGCAGTGGCTGTAGCATTCCATGCCGGCGTTCCGGCGGGTGCATTGCGCCGAGCGATCTCCTCGCCGTTGAGGTAGGCAACAAAACCGTCATCATAGCGAACATTGAGGCTTAGTGACCCTAGCCCGGGCAGATCGCCAATGGTGAACGGAAAGCGTAAGTAAGCGGCGGAATGCGCGCCAGACATCGCCTCTTTGAGATCTCCAGTTGGATCGATAAAGCTGGAGTAGCTGAGGCCTGCAACCGGATCGCCGAGGTTTTCACCGCCGCCGACGTAGATGTCGTCGATGAACCAATTGCCAGGACTGGCGCCGCCAGTGCGCGCGAAGAAGTTCACTAACTCGTTCGAAGCGTCACCGTTTCTGAAAGAAAACTCTGTTAGTCCGCCATCGGTGTCGATCAGAGTAGGCTCCGAATGGATGCCGCCACTGAGGAAAACTCGATAGGTGTCGGCAGCATTGTCGATCACCATCCAGATGGAATACCACACGTCCTCGTCGAAGGCATCGACATCGCGGAAAGCACCGCCGTCGCGGACTTTCAAGCTGCCGTCGTTCTGATTGTTAACTTGCGTCTCAAAGTCGGCGAAGTTTGTTCCCGGCGTGGCTCTATCCGAGCTCCCGGCGCTGATGTTGACCTCTCCTGAACGCCGCATGCGGAAGAACAAAGTAGCGGTGTCGCCATCTGGGATTGCGATCGATTTCCAAACCCTGACGTTTACACCTGCCAGCACCATCACCAGGTTTTCAGGGTTCGCTGGATCGAATGTGACCGCTGCCCCATCGTCGGATGCACTCCAACCGTTAATGCCGTCGATCGCTCCCTCTTCGAGCGAGTCAAACCCTTCAACAAAATCGAAGCCTTCCGCGCCGGTAGCATTGTCGAATCCGACCGCGCCCCTGGCCGCGGTCCAGCCTGCGACGTCGAATGGCTCGGTTCCGCCTTTCCAAGTATCGGCGAGCGAATCGTCGTCGGGAACGATTACCGAGACATCCGCAGAGTCGGCAATGAATTTCGTCAAACCCAAGCTAGCCTGCCCGGAACCATATGAAATATCCGCCCGTTGGGCAGGATACGTTGGAGCGAATTCCGAAGCCACCGTGCCATCTGGTCGTACCAAGGCGAGGAATTCGCCCGCGCTATTGATCAGGAATTTTGTGTGCAACTCTGCTGGAGCAGCATCGGTTCGATCTTTCCCCGACGCGAAGACCACGAGCCGCCCGCCCGCCGCAAGCTCCCTGCTCGGGATCGTCCAAACGCTCTCCGGATCAGTGATGTCGAAGTTCGCATCGTCGGTGAGCATCCAGCCAGCGAGATCAACAGCATCGTCTCCATCGTTGTGAAGCTCAACCCAATCGGAGAAGATGCCGTCTTCGTCCGCTAGATTGGTGGCATTCGATGCCAGCAACTCTGAGATAACAACTTCGGCAACTGTGGTCGAACCGAGTAAGATTACGGTAATCAGGATTGAACTGATCCAGATGGGCGCATTTTTCGTTTGATTCATCGGATAGAGGACAGCTCACAATCGGACCCCAGCGATTTCAACTCAAAAGCGAGGACAGCTCACAATCGGACCCCAGCGAGTTCAACTCAAAAGCGAGGACAGCGCAGGAGAAATCGGTCTCGATGCGGAAACGCTCGGCTTATTTCAAGATTGGTTAAATGAGGCTGCTAATGATGTATTCGTAATGAGTGAGCCGATATTCCACAAGCAAAGAACGAAAAAGCTGCTCGTATCGGTGTGATGCAACTTTTGTCCGTCTTTGCAAGTAGCTCAGAAAGAACGGAGTCCCGGTAGTGTCCGAAAACTCGATTACAACATGGAGCCATGCTCTCGATGTTAGAGAATCGTGTTCCATGGTGCGGTGATCTGTGGTAGATTTTTTCCAGGTGCATCGAATTTCCAATTTACCGTTGACCCTGGTGTTGTCGATCCTGCTCCCGATGATTGCGTGTGGGGAAGGGGATCCGGCAGAACATTGGGCTTTTCGGCCGCTGGCGGAACCTGGGGTTCCGCAGGTTCGTGATGCTAGCTGGCCGCGCACACCGATCGATGCCTTCATCTTCGCCCGGCTTGAGGCGCAGGGATTGCATCCGGCACCGCAGACCGACCCACAGACGCTGCGGCGACGGGTGACCTACAATCTCACAGGGCTACCGCCTGCGTATTATCGGGATGCCACGGGGGGCTTCGGCGAATTGGAGATCGAAGGGCTGCTCGCCTCGCCGCATTTCGGCGAACGCTGGGCACGGCACTGGCTCGACGTGGCGCGGTATTCGGATACAAAGGGATACGCCTACGCCTCCGAGGAGTTTACATTTGTCCACAGCTGGGTCTACCGCGATTGGGTCGTGCGCGCGTTCAACGAGGATCTACCATACGACCAGTTTCTGATGCTCCAGCTGGCGGCGGACCGCCTGCTTGCGCGCGGCGAGTGTGCCCCGGCGGACTTGGCCGCGATGGGCTTCCTCACGCTCGGTGGGCGGTTCATCGGCGTCCGGCAGGACATCATCGATGACCGCATTGATGTCGTCACCCGGGGGATGCTTGGGCTGACTGCTTCTTGCTCGCGCTGTCACGACCACAAGTTCGATCCGATCCCGACGGCGGACTACTACTCGCTCTACGGCATCTTCGACAGCTCGCGGGAGCGGATGGTCGCACTCGGTCAGACCGATGACGCCGAGTTGACCAAGCGCCGCGCCGCCCTCGAAGCCCAGTTCGAGCAAGCGGCGCAGGAGGCGGAGGTGCGCTTCATCGATCGGGTCTCTGACTACCTGATCGCAGCGCTCGATATCAGCAAAGTGCCCAAGCCGGATTTCGCCGAGATCATCACCAAGGATGACCTCATCCCGGAACAGATGCGGCGATGGTATGAATACCTCGCCCAGTCTGACAAGGCACAGCACCCGGTGTTCGGTGCCTGGCACGCGCTGTCAATGCTTCCTCCTGAAGCGTTCGCCGATGGCGCTGCGCGGCGGCTTGTCGACAGCATGGAGAATGTTGATCCATTAGTCTCAACGGCGCTCTGCCAATCCACGCTCGGCGGGATGGAGGACGTCGCCCGCTGCTACGGAGAGCTTTTGAAGAACCACGCATCGAACCCGGTCATCGCGGAGGTGATGGGCGGCCCTGGCTCGCCGATCGCCATTCCGCGCTGCCACCTGCACGATATTGAATGGCTATTCGACGAGGAGACGAAGACGGGGCTGAAGCGGCTGCTCGCAAATGTCGAGCGCCGCATCATCGAGCTGGGCGATTCGGCACCCCACGCCGTGGCGATGGAGGACGAGGCTGTCCCACAGAACGCGCGCATCCTGTTGCGCGGCGACTATTCGACTCAGGGCGAAGAGGTGCCGCGGCGGGCGCTGAGTTTACTTGGAGCCGCCGCGTTCGAGGATGGCTCCGGGCGGCACGAACTCGCGCGCAGCATCGCCAGACGCGACAACCCGCTGACCGCGCGGGTCATCGCCAACCGCATTTGGCAGCATCACTTCGGCACCGGGCTGGTCGATACACCGAGCGATTTCGGCCTGCGCAGCGAGCCCCCGAGCCACCCGGAGCTACTCGATTTCCTCGCCCTGCGGCTGATCGAGAATGGCTGGTCGCTGAAGGCACTGCACCGCCTGATCGTGCGCTCGGCTGTCTACCAGCAGGGCTCGACGCCGACGCCGGAAGCGCAGCGAGTCGATCCCAATAATCGACTGCTCTCCTACTTCCCGCGCCGCCGGTTGGATTTTGAAGCGATGCGCGATTCGCTGCTGGCTGCCTCGGGAGAACTCGATCTTTCAATCGGTGGTCGGCCTGGGGCGCTGTTTGGCTCGGACGCGTCGTCGCGGCGGAGCCTCTACGGTCGGATCGATCGGACGTTCTTGCCGAGCACTTTGCGCAATTTCGATTTTGCTAACCCGGAGTTGCACAGCGCGCAGAGGCACGAGACCAATGTCCCACAGCAGGCGCTATTCTTCATGAACAGCCCATTCGTCGAGGCGCGCGCGATCGCTTTGGCGGGGCGCGTCGCAATGGAAGCAGGAGCGGAGCAACGGATCCGATCGCTTTTTCAGTTCGCCCTGCGGCGCGAGCCGAGCCGAGACGAACTGGCCAGCAGTAAGAGGTTCATCTCGGCAGCGCTGGCAGCAGATTTGGTGGCGGCATCGACCGAGGCTGAGACCGCGCCGACGAGCCCGTCGGCGTGGAGTTACGGGTTCGGCGAGTATGAGGAAGCTGCTGGGCGGCTGGCGAACTTCAGATTACTACCGCACTTCAGTGGCGAAGCCTGGGGGGGCGGGGCGCAGTGGCCGGATGCGCAACTCGGCTGGGTGCGGCTAACCGCGGTCGGCGGCCATGTCGGAAATGACCTCAAGCACGCGGCGGTGCGACGTTGGACTGCACCGGTGGATGCCCGGATCCGCATCAGTGGCACAATCGGGATCACCGACGCTGGCGGGGACGGTGTCCGTGCGCTGGTCATCTCAGATCGACGCGGCGTTCTCGGCACGTGGACTGCCGAGTTCGGGAATCCGATCGCCGCGGAGCTCGATGTGATCGAGGCAAGCGCGGGCGAGTGCATTGATTTCGTCGTCGATTGCCGACCGGCCGGCAACATCCAGTGCGATCAGTTCACCTGGGCGCCGGCGATCCTTCAGCTGGACGAGCAGGACCGGGAGGCCAGCGGGTGGAGTGCCGAGCGCGAGTTCGCTGGCGAGCCTTCCGATCTTCCCCACCAGCTCACCGCATGGGAGCGGCTGGCGCACACGCTTCTGCTTAGCAACGCATTCATGTTCGTCGATTAGTGTCATCACGATGAGTCCTCAGCACCCACTTTTCACCAGACGATCCTTCCTGCGCCGCTGTGGCATGGGGATGGGTTCGGTCGGCCTGGGAACCTTGCTGGCAGAGCAGAGGCAGGGGCTGAATCCGCTCGCTGGACGCTCGCCTCAGTTTCCGGGCAAAGCGAAGCGCGTTGTGCACTTCTTCCTCAACGGCGGGCCATCCCATGTCGATAGTTTCGACCCGAAGCCGTCGTTGGCGAGGTTCGCAGGCAGGCCACTGCCGATCGACAACTTGCGCACCGAGCGCAAGACCGGTGCCGCCTTCCCTTCGCCGTTCGCGTTCCAGCGCTACGGCGAGAGTGGGATTGAAGTGAGCTCGCTGTTCCCGAAGATCGGCGCGTGCATCGACGACATCGCTGTGATCCGCTCGATGCAGGCCGAGCTGCCCAACCACGAGCCGTCGCTCATGCTGATGAACTGTGGTGACGCCGTGCTGAGCCGCCCGAGCGTCGGATCCTGGGTGACCTACGGACTCGGTGCCGAGAATCAGAACCTCCCGGCGTTCATCTCCATGTGCCCGGGTGGCTACCCAATCAAGGACGCGCAGAATTGGCAGTCGGGCTTCCTCCCAGGCATCTACCAGGGGACCTTCATCGACTCGCAGCACACCCGCATCGAGGCTCTAATCGAGAACATCCGCAACCGGTCGACGTCGCCCCTGAAGCAGCGCGCCCAGCTCGACTTCCTCACCGAACTGAATGCCGAACACCGGCGTGATCGCGTCGGCGATCCACAGCTTGATGCACGCATCCAGACTTTCGAACTCGCTTACCGCATGCAGATGGAGGCGAGCGACGCGTTCGACCTGAACGCGGAACCGGATCATATCCGTGACCTCTATGGGCGAGAGACCCACGGGCGCCAGACGCTGATCGCGCGCCGCCTGCTCGAGCGCGGCGTGCGCTACATCCAGCTGTGGCACGGCAAGGGCCAACCGTGGGACCACCACGACAATATCGAGGAGAACCACGCAAAACTCGCCAGCGAGATCGACCAGCCGGTCGCCGCGCTGCTGCGTGATCTCAAGCAGCGCGGGATGCTCGAAGATACCCTCGTCATTTTCGGCGGAGAGTTCGGTCGCACCCCGACTGTCGAACTCAACAACGCTGGCAAATCGAAGAACGGTCGCGATCACAACCCCTACGGGTTCAGTGTCTGGATGGCGGGTGGCGGCATCCGCGGCGGGACGGTCTACGGATCGACTGACGAATTTGGCTTCCAGGCCGAGCAGAATCCGGTCACCGTTCACGACCTCCACGCCACCATTCTCCATCTGCTCGGCTTCGACCACGAGGAACTCACTTACCGCTACGCCGGGCGCGATTTCCGCCTCACCGACGTCTACGGTGAAGTCGTCCGCGGGATCCTGGCGTAGCTGAGCAGCGCCCGGTTCGCTGGCCAAGGATTCGCCCTTGTACGGTACCAGAACTCAGTTTATGTGTAGCTACCTACACATAAACTAAGCTGAGGTCAGGGTACATTTAGTGGGTCGCGGGTTCACGCAGCCGCGCGGTTGTAGTAGATGAGGGGCATCGAAAGTGGCATGGTTTGTGGGCTTCGTATGACGTGACATTTTATGACTTCACAATCCATGGATTGGCTGACATCATTCAGTCAGTGTGTTGTGAAGTCCTCCCTAAAGTGAAACACGAGTTAAAGCCCCTGAAGAGCGTGCACCGCGAGCGGGAGTGTCGCTAATGCTTCCGTTCTTAGTTTTGTTCATGGCGATGCGGACTCAACTACTACCCGCCGCCGAACTCGATAACATGCCTTGAGGTTGGCGCTTGAGAGCGCAGCCCATCGCACCGTGAAGAATCGGTTCTACGCCCGGGAGGAACCTTCGATGCAGAGTTTCCTTCGTTGGATGCCCAACATTCAGACCGCAGCCACTCGCGCTGTCATCCCGCTCATCGGGACCACACCTCAACCCGAAATCATTCGAGGCAATCAACCAATCACCGTTGGTGCCGGCGATCCTGAGACCAGGGAACAAGAGGCGATGGGTTTTGTGTCCGGGACTTACACTGCGACGACCAAGTATGATTTCAAACGCATCAAAGTACCGATCGACGGGCGCTATCGGATCCGAATGAAAACCTACACTTTCATGGCTGGCCCGAACGGTGCCAGTGGGGGCGACGACGATGGGCTAACTGGTGGAAACAAGGCCTGGTGGCGCCCCAGTCGGACGGTTGCGTTTAAAGGAACTCGCAGTGAACCAATCACGTTATACGCCTTGGGGCGCAGCGGAGACAGTCGTTGGTTGACGACTTTTGATTCACTGCCTGAACCGCAGATCGTCGAACGCGATGTCAATTTGAAGGCGGGAGAAATTATTCGTCCTGACGCTGCGCGCCTGGTGCGCACTCGTCCCGGGTGGAAAGGAAATCCCAATGCTACCCCTGACGGTGTGCCTGGATTCGCCATGAACTGGCTGGAATTCGAAGGCCCGCTTCACGATGTCTGGCCACCTCCGTCGTATACAGCGCTTTTCGACGACTTGAAATTTGAAGTCTCTGTTGAAGGTAAAGTCCGAGTAATCACCGATCACCCGGACGACGACGCCCGGCGGCTGATTCGTCGATTCATGCATCGCATGTTTCGAAAAGGTGAGATCGCGGATGAGCGAGTAAAGGTATTCTTCGGCATCTACAAGAAGGCGGGTGAGTTAGGAGAGGAGTTTACGGATTCGATGATTGCAGCTTTCGCCGCTGTGCTATGTTCGTCCGAGTTTCTGTTCCTGGATGCGGAAGCGGGTGATCTCAACCATTGGACACTGGCATCCCGGCTTTCCTTCTTTTTGTGGAATGGCCCCCCTGATCAGGCTCTGTTGGACGCGACCGATCTGACAGAATCTTCAGTATTGCAGCGGCACACCGAGCGGTTGATGGCCGATCCTCGATCGGAGCGGTTCGTGAACGCATTTCTTGATTACTGGCTGGACCTGCGGGACATCAACGTCAACGCGTCCGGACGCGGAACTCTATCCTGACTACTACCTCGATGACATGCTGACCGAGTCATCCCTGCTTGAAACACGAGCGTTCTTCACCGAGTTAATGCAGAATAACTTGCCCGCACAGAATCTGATCGATTCTGACTTTGCCTTTGTCAACGAATGGCTGGAGAGACACTATGAATTGCCAGCGTTCGAAGGTGTTGCCCTGCGAAAGGTTGATCTCCCCGCCCAGTCGCCGCGAGGTGGACTCCTCACTCAGGCTAGTGTGCTTCGAGTTACCGCCAACGGCACCACGACCTCACCGGTTGTGCGCGGGGCCTGGATGATGGAGCGAATTCTTGGCGTTGAAATTCCGCCGCCCCCGTCAGGTGTTGCCGGGATTGAACCTGATACCCGCGGTGCCACGACCATCCGAGAGCTACTCGCCAGGCACCGGGAAGTAGCGTCATGTGCAGTGTGTCACATCAAGATCGATCCAGTCGGATTCGCTCTCGAAAGCTTTGATATTGCCGGGGGATGGCAGAGCCGCTACCGCGCGATTGGAACGATCGGTGATCCGGTCGAGGGAATCGGCAAGAACGGGCACTTGTTCAAGTTTCGCAACGCGCAACCGGTCGATTCTTCCGGTGAAATGCCTGACGGGCGGCGGTTTGCCGATATTAACGAATTGAAGAAGCATTTGATCGAGTATGAACGCACCGTTGCCCGTAACCTGGCGGAACGTCTGATCGTCTATGCGACAGGCGCTCCGGTTTCGTTCGGCGACCGTTCCGAAGTTGAACGTATTCTCGACCAAACTGAGCATACCGGTTATGGTGTGCAATCCATCATTCATGCTGTCGTGCAGAGTGAGCTGTTTCGCCGGAAGTAAACGTCTACCAATGCTATCAACAAACGTCACCCTTCGCCGTCGCCTTTCCCGGCGCACCTTCCTCAGGGGATCCGGTGCCGTCATGGCACTCCCGCTTCTGGATGCCATGACTCCGGACGGCGAAGTTTGTCGTGGACGGATTCGGGCGCGCTCATTCCATGTGAAAACAAACCGTCGGACGTTTATCGAAAGCTCTTTCTCCAGGGGGCGGGGAAGGAGGTCGAGCGGCAAATGCGGAAACTTCGCCTCGGAGAAAGCATCATGGATGCTGTAGCAGAGGATGCGCGGGCCGCTCTCGCGGCGACTGGGCGCTGCTGATCGCGAGCGATTAGATCAATACGCCACCGCCGTTCGTGAAGTGGAACAGCGGTTGGTTAAATCGCGGGACTGGGAACGGCAACCCAAGCCGGAGCCTTCGCTGCCCATGCCCTCCGACCCATCAGACAGAAGTGCCTATATGGACAGTGTGCGCCTGATGTATCAAATGGCACGCCTTGCGTTTGAGACCGACTCGACGCGCAGCATTACCCTGTTGCTCGATAGCAACAACTCGCCCGCCATCCGAGTGGAGGGAGCCAGTATCACCGACGGTTACCACAACCTTTCCCATCATGGCCGCAATGAGAAGAAGATCGATCAACTCGATGCCATTGATCGCTCGCACATGAAGCTGCTCGGTGGGTTACTTCGCGATCTAAAGCAAGTCGAAGAGAATGATGCCACGTTATTGCGTAACACTTTGGTGATGTACGGGAGTAATTTTGGTGATGCTAACAAACACACCACCGACAACATGCCGGTTCTAATTGCAGGCGGCCGGCTCAGGCAGGGGCAGCACCTTGAATTCGACCGGGTTAACAACTATCCCTTGCCCAATCTCTTCGTCTCCATGTTGCAAAGCATGGGTATCGAGGCTGACCGTTTCGCTTCGTCCACAGGGATGCTGCGTGGGCTGGAGTTGGCGTAGTGTAGCGTCAAGAGCGCCCGTAAGGTGCAAAAATTCGGCGGATGCAGTAACAGCAGGCGTTTCGGGGCAAACGGCAGATTCAGATCCCGTATGGTCAAAATACTCAGCTGAACTCCTTTTACGCAGCTTCTCGGTGGTATTACCGAAGCAATTCCGCCCAATGACTTCGGCTGATGGTGCGGTAGTGTGGAGCCAATTGCATGTCTTGCGCAGGCGTGGAGTTGCAACTCGTTTGCCATTGAGTGAATCATTGGCGCAGATGCAGCTCAACAATACGCGTGTGATAGTGTTCAACCGCATCGAAGAGGGAACAGGTAGGGGTCTCAATCTTATAGGCGGGAAGGTTCCCTGCAGATTCGTCAATGGCATCTTCGGTTAGGTTCACGGACTTCGTCGGCTTCATCTCGGCGATCCATTGCTTCATTAACGGTAGCACGGGCGAAGGTGTTGCATTCACCGCGACGGGCGGCATACGGAAAGCGTCATGACGAACCATACGTTGGTAGAGGATCGATTTATCAGGAGACCCTGGGACGATCACTTTGGCGCTTTCGATCCCAAGATCTCCGGCCATCAAGCTGCCATGAAGCAATTTCTGATCCGCAAGGGCTGTTGTGAAACGAGCATCGAAGAACCCTCGAGAAGGCCCACCAGGGCGATGACAAGAGGCGCAATTCGAATCAAGGTAGGAGCGCACCCGACTCTCTAACGCAACACTGCTGTCAGCGAGCCGTGCGAGTTTCGGTGTGTCATCAATCTTATCCAACCAACCTCGCCGTTGCCATTGGTCTAACTGATCCCCACAAAAAAGCTGGCGGGCGTTCAACTGAAGGACAAATCCCACTAACGAAATCTCAGGCCTCAAGGCGGACTCGACGCCTGGTGAGAACCACTTGAGTGAGTCGCTTCCTGGCAGGTCAACAATCTCACTATGGAGAACGAGCTTCGCCTCAGATTGATCATCATTCCACAGGTAAGCGAGGGCTTGAAACGATCCATCGCCGTTGGAGGTGTAGACGTGTGTCTCGTGGTGGCGGCCATCAATGGTGTCGAAGTGTTGAACGATCTCAGTGTTCTTGGGAAACTGCCAGTGTTCATCGGCAGGTGTTGTGATCGCTTGCCCCTTCCGGCACTCGGATCCAACGGCGCGCTGTCACTCCTGGTTGCCAAACGGCTGCGTTCATTTCGAAGTGGTGAAAGCCAGCTGTTGGTTGCATCGCTGACGCATCGGCGAAGGCTTCCGTCTCCCTTAGAGTCTGTGGATGGGTTACCACTTCAGCAGGCGCTTCCTTCTCTCCAACATAGCGGATTTGCACGAGCGAGCCTGTTCCGTCTTTATAGACTTTGCCATCGCGCCATCGCGTATTGCGATTGAGCACATAGACCGAACCATCGGGTGCGGCGGCGATCCCAACGGGTGCCTGGAAACCTTCACCAAATGGGATGAGCTTTCCTGGGTTGTTGAGATCGATGGCGCGAAGCTAGTGATTGGCCCAATCTGCGACGAAGAATTTCCCATGCCACTGGTGAGGAAAGTTGCCTTCCTCTGGATAGAACATCGCACCGCAAATGCTGCGCCCGATGGCAGGAGGATAAGCATGGAGCGGATTGGTGTAGTCCTTGTTGTCTGACATTCCTTCCGCCTTCGGCCAGCCATAGTTTGCCCCCGCAACGATGTCATTGATCTCTTCAAACGCGGAACCGCCGACATCGGATTCCAGCAGACGCCCGGACGAAGGTTCGACGGCTAAGCCGAAAGGATTGCGAATGCCAATGGCATAGATTGACCGATACTTGCCATCGGCCTTGGTGTAGAAAGGGTTGTCCTTGGGAATGGAGCCATCCTGGCGAATCCGCAGGATCTTTCCTTGAAGCGTTTTGAGAGATTGTGAGGGTTCGCTTGCCGTTTGTTCGCCTAGCCCAATGTAGAGCATCCCATCCTGACCAAAGCAGATCGGGCCGCCTTGATGGCCGGCAGGTTGGAATCCGCCGAGCTTCGATTGGTCATCGCCTTTGATCAAGATCATCTCGCTAGCAGCATCCAAGGTATCGCCTACCACAGTGAAGCGGCTCACGACATGGTGCGTGTAAGGTTCCTTGGCCACATAGACGGCAAAGAGATAGGGCGTTCGCGGGAAATCCGGGTGCAAGGTCAACCCAATGAGGCCACGTTGCCACCAAGTGTCGAGCTTGGCAGAAAGGTCAATCGCCGACTTTGGCAGGAGCTTGCCCTTGTTGACCACGCGAATGACGCCTGTCTGTTCCGCATAGAAGATACGCCCGTCTGGTGCAATCGTAAGAGCCGTTGCTGCATTGATGTCCTTGACCACGATCGAGGCCTTGAAACCCGCCGGAACCTTAGGCGCTACCACGGTATCAAGCGCTTCATAGGCGAGCCGCTTGAACTCATTTCGGATGTTAAGATGATCGTTAGGAAAGACCTGCGTCATGAGAATGCCGATCATGTCTTTCTGAGGATCAACCCAGTAATAAGTGTTGAAGATGCCACCCCAAGAGTAGGTGCCTACACTTGCGACGTCCTCCGCCTCGCCACGCTCCGTCAAGACACCGAAACCGTAACCAAACCCATCACCATGACATGGAAAGAGAATCGTGAGATCTCCAATCTGGTTCTTGGTCATTTGAGCAACGGTGGAGGCTTTCAAAATCGACCCACCACCATCCAACAACATCTGCAAGAAGGTGAAGTAATCTTGCGTTGATGAAACCAGTCCGCTGCCACCCGCGAATAGATTTCCTTTCTCTTCATAGCAGAAATCCGCAGAGAACTTGATAGGGCCTGCCTCTAATATCTCAGACCCAACCGGCAACAGATCGGATTTATCTTCGTTAGGAGTGTAGAGCGGTGCTAGTAGGCTCAACTTCTCCTTCGGTAAATAGAAATGCGTATCCTGCATCTTAAGAGGTCTAAAGATCCGCTCTTGAAAGAACGTTTCTAACGAATGCCCTGAAACGACTTCGACCAATCGTCCCAACACGTCGGTGGACATACCGTATGCCCATTGCTCACCTGGATCGAAGGCTAATGGCAAGGGGGCCAAGTGTTCCACTCTTTCCGCAATCGTATCCTCCACAGGAATGAGCAAATCACTGACTCCCGCCTTTCGGTAGGCAGCATCTTGGGACTCCGGGCCAAACCATGCAGCTCTTGCGAAACAACTCGAACCCCTTGCGATGACGTTCGTCTTTGGGAACGAGCCGCTCGTATCGCGAAGCGGACGGCGCAAGGCGCAATGTAGTGAGATTGTGAGGCCAAGGCCCGGGGGAGACTTGAGCGCGTTCTTCGTGATTCCAGCCCGCCGTTAAGGTGATCAGGAGCACACCGATCGCGAATCCCCAGAATGTATCTCGAAGGCGTTTCATGCCCACACTCTTCACGGCAGGCTTCTTTCTGGCAAGACAAGCTGGGCAACCTTCACTGGTCATATCAAGATGTCCCGAACCACAGTGCCGTGCACATCGGTTAGGCGGAAATCGCGGCCCTGGTAGAGATAGGTCAGTCGTTCGTGATCGATGCCGAGGCAATGTAGTAGCGTCGCGTTTAGGTCGTGAACATGGACGGGATCACGCACGATGTTGTAACAGAAATCGTCCGTTTCGCCGTGGGCGTGGCCTGCTTTGATGCCGCCGCCTGCGAGCCACATGGTGAAGGCGCGAGGATGATGGTCGCGGCCGAAGTTAGATTCTGTGAGGGTGCCTTGACTGTAGATGGTATGTCCAAACTCGCCACCCCAGACAACCAAGGTATCGTCTAGCAAGCCACGTTGTTTGAGATCGGTGATCAGACCTGCACAGGCTTGCCAATCTCTAGCGGAGGCATCACGTCGTCCTCATTTCGTGTCGCAACGCGATGGAGCACCTCACTCGATTCGAGTGCGGTGATCGCTTCCTCACGAATTTCCAAACGCAAGTCAGCCTTGCGTTCCGCCGCGTCGAATCCGTGGCATTGGTAGCAATGATTCGACAGCGTCAGCGACGCTCGCCGTCAATACCCATACAAAGAGACAACACTGCGCGCGTGGACTCATCGAGCCTCGCGAAATTGAATCAAAAGCTGGATGCCAGGCCAATTCACCTCCATCCCATGCACCATCTTGCCATCGTGGAGCGGCGTCTTGCCAGTGCTGATCGTGTTCTCGCCCTGACGCAACACGGATAGATCCTTTAGATCTACCACATGATCGTAGTATCGGTAGTTGGGCCCCTCAGCCTGCAACACCTTCGAGCCATTGACAAAGAGACCGTTCATGTAGCCAGGACTCCAGCTCGACCAAACTAAGCGGGCGGCCTTTGCCTTTGATAGATCTCCCGCAATCGTCACGGTCTCCTCGTAGGGATCATTTCGTGTGACCCAGTTGTCGGGCACGTTGGTAGGCTTGCATAACTCGACGTCTAGACCCGGGCGTTCCAACTTGAGCCCAGCGACGGGCTGCGTGAAGTAGATCAAGCCTGTATCATCAACGATGCGCGCGGCAAGCTGCAAAGGTTCGGACTGGTTAGGCAACCAAGTGGTGTCCCAGAGCTGGTTGAATGGAGCCGTCACCGATGATCCGAGATGGTGCGTGAGCTGACCGTGATAATAGAAATAGTGCCAACGCCGGTAAAGCCCATCGCCTTCCCAATTGACGCCATCATAGAGGCCAAGATAGTCGACCCGATTCACGCGACGCTTGCGTTCGGGAATGTCGATCGCCAGTCTCACTTCAGAACCAAGCGTGGCACCGTTCTCGATCCCTGTGAGCGCACTTCTAACAGAGCCCTTCTTGGCGGCATCGTAATAAACGCGTAGGTGTACGCCATAAACAAGGTGCTGCGGCCAACCCCAGTCCTGTTCAGGACTTACTTTGAGCCGAAACCGATTCTTGTTGTCCTCTTCGCTGAATGTAGAGAGCGGGACAGGTACGGAGATGCAATTGTGATGGTAGTAGTCCCGACGCGGTTCCGGAATCGCCGCTGGTTCAGGCAACGCAATCCATTCTCCAGCATTCCACTGTATCGCCAGCCCACGCGTGCCATTGTGGGATAGAATCTTCCTGATGGCGCAGACTATCGCGTCTTCGTAAAACGCTCAGATTACTTTAACGGCGATTTCCAGATCGATGCCTACCAATGCTTTGAAATCTTCAGTCCCGATCTCGATCAGTCCCTTTACGGCTATGCGCCAATCGGTACACGACGCGAGAAAGCTCTGATGGCGAGAACTCAAAGTAAGCATCCTCCTAGATGCATTCTCCAGCTTGCATCAGCGGTGGACAAGAACACGGATCCTAAGCAAGTCGAAATCCGCAAAATCGTAACGTTTGGATGGGTGATAGAGTAGCCGAGCGTGAGAACGTCGAGAGCGCATGCGCAGCACGGAGTAGTAGGTGTGTTTTTGTCGTGAGAGCAGGCGAACTCGTAGTCGAGAATTGAAGGTTTCTTCGAATTCACTTGCCATTTGCAGCCTGCTAGTCTCAGCGTTAGCAACTCGATGCATTGATTCTTCAATTTCCAATCGGGATGAATCCAGCATTGTTATGCTGTCAATTTCTCTGCAGTGGGCAATCGAAAGTTGCGACCACGTGCGGTAGCATTCTCGATTTCAAGATGTAAGCAGAGGACTACCTCTGGGGCGCATAACGACGATGAACTTAGTTCCATGAGATACATGCATTCAGCCAGGTGACACATCTCCTCCTTTTGGCTCACGCGACTGATGAAATGTGGCGCTGCAACAGCGATAGTTCTGAAGGAAACCTACGATTCGTCATGCCTTCAACTGAAGAATGCGATCCCTTGCGCCAAGTCCGTCAAGCTTCCAACTTCCGATAGTTTGGCGAGCTTTGTGCCAAGAGATCTGGCGAGATGACTGCCCCTCCCATGGTATAACAGGATCACAATACCCTATGCCTCAGTCCGTTACGTTCTGCTTGCCGAGTTCTACGTTTTACCTCAAATTCCACTTCCATCTATCGACAATTTACTGGATAATAACAAATCGTTGATACTCAAGACTGCCGAAGTGAGAAGTAGCCGATAGTCGACGAGCAAATGCATCGAAATCTATGTCAGATCCGAGAGAAATGAGACGAATCCGGGGTTCGCGGTCGGATTCGGATTCGCAATTGGATTCGCAGAGCCCCGCCCCAGCGAAGCCTGGGATTCGGCCGGCGGGCAACGGGCAATCTCACTCCGATCTTGATGTATTGGATGATTCAGAAACTGCGGAAGCTTCTGCCGGGCAACGCGGCGATGTCGTAAACCCAGCGCCTTCGCCACAACCCCGTCGAGCCCGAGTGCATAGGGATCAAGATGCTGACGATGATGTAAGCACCGAGGATGGCTTGCCAGATGATCTTCTCCCTGAGACCCGCAGAGGGGGTACCGCTGAGAGACGTCAGGGAGGCCAAGGACGCGGCGTTCAGGGCAACCAACGTCGGTCAGCGAGTAAGTCCAGAGACGGTTCAGGCCCAAGTGTATCGTTTTACGACGAGGAATCGCTGGGCGAAGACTACAACGTCCGTGGTGAGAGGAGCTATGGAGGTCGCGAACTCTCGTTGCAGGACCTTTTTTATATGATCCGCGAAAGGTGTATGCTGGGTGCTGGTGTCGGTCTTTTATTGTCCAGTCTCGCTGCCTTCTACCTGCTCAGTAAGCCCAAAATCTTTAGTGCCCAAGCGGACATCCAAATCGACTTGTCTGAGGATCAAGTGCTCGGTCAGGGCAGCGGAATCGAAAAAGTGCGCGGGTCCAATGTTCAGTCGTATTGGAGTCTTGAACCTGAGTTTCTTTCCTATGAAGAGAAAATGAGGAGCCATGCGTTCATAAGCATGGTTGCCGAAGAATTTGACGATAAAGAGGTGGCGGGATTCATCGAGAAATACGTGAAGGAGTTTCCAGAATATCGAGGTCAGGATGATGATGGCCCAGCCGCCACAGACAGGGAAATTTTCGGACAAATCCTACCTGGGGGGCTCTCCGTTTTCCGCGAGGAATCTTCCTCGACCTTTAGCATCTCCTTTCAGCACTTGGATCCGGGTTGGGCGGCGCAAACCTCAAACAAGTTCGCAAATTCCCTTGGGAAGTTTCTGCATCGCCAAGTGAATGAAGCAAACAATTCCGCCACGGATTTTCTTTTGGATGAAGTGAAGGCGGCTAGAGCGAAGTTTACGGATAGCCAGGGAGCCCTGGCCGCATTCCACTCTAAACACGGCAGAGTCTTTCAGACAACTGAAGAGCATACATCCCCAGGGGTGGCACGTGTTCAAGATCTAAGCAAACAGATCACTCAATATGATATTCAATTATCACAGCTCACCGTAAAACTCGAACAGGTAGATCGAGCGGAAGGAAAAATCGAAGAATTGCTGAGGCTTGGATTTATCACGGAGTTTGAGGAGCTCGGCCTCATCGACAAGGAGTTGGAAATATCGAAACGTGAGCGTAACACGTTTATCGGGGAGGGGATGGGTGACCGCCACCCGAGCATGATCGAGAATGCAATCAACTCAGGTGTGCTGCAGCGAAACCTGAAAGCCAAGGTAGATCAGGCGGTGAAGAAGTTGAGCAACGAATTCTCCGCAGTCAACGAGAGCAAAGCGGCTCTCGACGGGAAACTGAAGGCGGCAAGGGAAGTTCTCGTAGCCTCTGGCCAAGACGATGGAGATTACCTGATCTTGCAGAGCCAGATGGAGCAAGACCGTCTCATGCTGGTGACTCTGGAGGGAAGGTTAAAAGAAACTGGAATTACCAGCCGTCTGGATTCTCGGGGCGTTCATGTCATCAACCCAGCCATGGCCTCTGCTGTGCCCATTTCGCCAAACAGGCAGCTCGTAGCGGTCGCCTCCTTGGGGCTCTTCGGGATCTGCCTGATTGGCCTGCCGCTGGGACTCGGCCTGATTGATAACCGGCTGAAGACCGTGAGTGAGCTCGAGTCCTTCCTGCAGACCGATTGCCTGGGTATGATCCCATTGAAAAAGGGCGGCAAGACAAAAATGGGTAACCTTGCGCTTGCTGTCGCATTAAAGGAAGACACGGAATTAATGGAGGCATTCCGCTCCATCTACAGTGGAATACGTCTGAAGTCAGATGTTGATTACCCCAAGAAAGTGCTCATTACCAGTTCGGTTCCAGGCGAAGGGAAGTCTTTTGTCGCAACCAACCTTGCCTACTTTTTTGAACAACAGGGCAAGTCTGTGATCATCGTTGATGGCGACCTCAGGCGCCCGACCCAGCATAAGAATTTTGGCCTCGGCAACGACGCCGGTATCCTGAGGTGGTTCGATTCCGATGCTCCTCCTCCTGCGAGTATGGATGACCTTCAGCATCCAGATCTCGACATTCAGCAGGCAACCGACGCCGAAGTTTCTGTCCTGCGTGCGGGCGGTGCCGATCGCAATCCCACTGCAGTTATCGAAACCCGCCGATTTGCGGGTATCATCGAGTCGGCATCCGCCTATTTTGACGTTGTCATCATCGATTCCCCTCCTGTCGGCGTCTTTCCCGATGCCCTTTTTCTTGCTGACTACGTCGATGAGTGCATCTTCGTCACCAAGCATCGCAGCGTTCCACGTCAAAAGGTGAAGTTTGCCCTCAATCAGTTGCAGCAGGCGAATGATCGTGTGCTCGGTGTCATCGTCAATCAGCTGGATGGTATGAAATCGATGGGTGGCTACGGCTACAATGACTATGGGTACGGCTACGGATATAATGCTAAGAAATACGAGGCGTACTATTCTCAAGAAGATCGGTGATCGGACGAGGCGGACTGCACGAGGTATGAACCTGGTAAGCGAGGAAGAAGAGGCATTGCGAAGTTCCCACCATCGGCTTTCGAACTGCCACTAACGCCAGGAGATGCTAGCTCCTGTCACCTCCTAAGACTTATCTTGCAACAATGTCCGAAATCTGCCTCATTGCTGAAATTGGTCAGGCCCATGATGGATCACTTGGGATCTGCCATTCCTACATTGATGCGCTTGAAGAATCAGGCATCGATGCAGTAAAGTTTCAGACTCATATAGCAGCGGCCGAGAGCAGCGAGCTTGAGCCGTTTCGAGTTAAATTCAGCCAGCAGGATGAGACCCGAATGGATTACTGGAAGCGAATGGAATTCAGCCGCGACCAGTGGCAAGGGCTCAAAGACCACTGCGACAAGGTCGGGTTGGAATTCTTGTCATCTCCATTTTCGCTTGCCGCAATTGACCTCCTTGAATCGATCGATATCGGTAGATACAAAATCGGATCAGGCGAAGTCACAAACCTCCTGATGCTGGAGAAGATAGGGATGACGGGCAAGCCTGTCATCCTGTCTTCGGGAATGAGTTCGTTCCATGAACTCGATGACGCGGTCACGTTATTGAAAGGATTTGGCAGTGACGTTTCGATCCTGCAGTGCACGACCGCGTATCCCACGCAGCCCGAGGATATCGGCCTCAATGTGATCTCGGAATTTGCAGCAAGGTATCAAACTGAGAAAGTCGGCCTGTCCGATCATTCCGGTACGATTTTCCCATCGCTCGCCGCAGTCGTGCTTGGCGCGAAAGTGATTGAAGTACACTGCGTGTTTGATCGCGACATGTTTGGGCCCGATAGCAAGGCCTCACTCACGATTGCAGAGATCACAGATCTTGCGAAAGGAGTGAGATTCCTCGAACAATCTCTGGCTGTGACCGTAGATAAAGCTGACAATTCTCGGTTTCAGGAACTAAAAGGAATATTTGAGAAATCCCTCGCTGTAAATAAACGACTGCCAGAGGGCCATGTTATCACATTCGATGACTTGGAAAGCAAGAAACCCGCTGGCTGCGGAATTCCTGCGCGTGAACACAAAATGGTGATTGGAGCCACCCTGCAGCGTGGACTTGAGCAGTATGCTTTTCTCGAGGAGGACAACATTGATCGCTCATAATCTCTTTAAATCTTTAAATGAATACGCGTAGAATTTGCGTTGTGGTTACGGCGCGGCCTTCCTACAGCCGCATAAAGACGGCTCTCGTTGCCATCCGCGATCATCCGAATCTCGAGTTGCAGCTGGTGGTAGCGGCGTCCGCGTTGCTCGACCGCTACGGCAGTGCTGTTGAAGTAATCAAGCGAGACGGATTCTCCATTGCGGCCAAAGTCTTCAACGTCCTGGAAGGTGAAAATCTTACGGCAATGGCACGAACCACGGGATTGGGCACCATGGAACTGGCCAGCGTTTTCGAGCGTTTGAATCCCGATGCCGTGGTAACCGTCGCCGACCGTTTTGAGACCTTGGCTACAGCCACTGCGGCTGCTTATATGAATATTCCCCTCGTCCATGTCCAGGGCGGCGAAGTCACTGGCAGTATCGACGAGAAAGTAAGACATGCGGTGACGAAATTGGCGGATCTTCATCTCGTTGCTTCAGACCTGGCACGCGACAGGGTTGTTCGTATGGGTGAAGATCCGCAACGAGTCGTCGTCACCGGTTGTCCATCTATCGATCTCGCGGTGCCCGTCTTGCAGAATGGTGCCATGGATTTCGATCCTCTCGAGCGTTACGGCGGAGTAGGTGATACCTTTGATGTCTCTTCTTCTGGTTACATCGTCGTCGTGCAGCACCCCGTGACCACCGAATATGAACTCGCCAGAGGGCATATCGACGAAACGCTTCACGCAGTGCATTCGCTGAAGATCCCTGTTTTCTGGTTTTGGCCAAACGTTGATGCCGGTGCGGATGGAACATCCAAAGGGATTCGGGCATTTCGGGAAAACCACGAATGCCAAAGATTTCATTTCTTCAAGAACATGGAACCTGTTGATTTCCTCCGCTTGTTGAAGAACAGCCAATGTCTGATCGGCAATTCAAGCGTTGGGATTCGGGAATGTGCCTATCTCGGAATTCCAGTGGTCAATATTGGCACGCGGCAATCCAATCGCGAACGCGGAGACAACGTCGTGGATGTCGGCTATGATCGCTCGGCAATCGTAAGGTCTATTCAGGCCCAGCTTGCTCGCGGGCACATCGAGGCCAATGAACTTTACGGAGACGGAAGTGCTGGAGTTCGGATCGCCAACGCGTTGGCAACCGCGCCGTTGACGTTTCAGAAAGTATTGACCTATTAAGCCGCCTGCTCTGGATTTGGTGGGAAACAGGTGAGAGACAGTCCAGGTTCACATTGGAAAAAGCGATTACAAACAGGTAGGCAGTTGTCTGCCGGTTCCGAGTTAAACATCCGCCCATAGGCGAGAAGTTAAGTTATGGTTTCTACTTTTTGTAATGTTGTTTCAATCTCTAGAGTACGCGTTGTTTCTACCAGCGGTATTCTTCTGCTATTGGTCGCTGGCGCGACACTCTCTGGCCGCACAAAACTTGTTTCTTATCGGGGCCAGCTATATGTTCTATGCTTGGTGGGATTGGCGATTTGTTTCTCTCATTGTTCTGAGCTCACTCGTCGATTTCGTCGCGGGGTTGTTTCTTGGGAAAACAAAGCAAGGCGCACTGAGAAACGTGTTTCTGTTGGCGAGCCTTGCCACAAATCTTGGTATTCTTGGAGTGTTCAAATACTTCGACTTCTTTGCGGCTTCGCTTGTCAACGCTTTTGCATCTATTGGAATTCACCTAAACGCCGGATCTCTGAGTCTTGTTCTCCCAGTTGGCATCAGTTTCTATACTTTTCAAACGCTTAGCTATACAATTGATGTTTACAGAGGCCGGGTAGCACCGTGCGGCGATCCGGTCTCCTTCTTCGCCTATGTCAGTTTCTTTCCCCAGTTGGTCGCGGGACCTATCGAGAGAGCCGACAGCTTCCTTCCTCAGTTTCAAAGGAAACGAACGTTTAGATTCTTCGATGCGCGAGACGGCCTCAGGCAGATACTCTGGGGTTTGTTCAAGAAAGTGGTCGTTGCTGATAACTGCGCGGTAGTAGTAGATGAGATTTTTGACAAATACACGGACTTGCCTGGAAGCATCCTGGTTCTTGGCGCGATTTTCTTTGCATTTCAGATCTACGCTGATTTTTCCGGGTATTCAGATATCGCTATCGGAACCGCGAAGTTATTCGGATTCCGACTGAGACGCAATTTCGCCTATCCGTATTTCTCACGTGACATCGGGGAGTTTTGGAGGAGATGGCACATTTCTCTATCCACATGGTTCAGGGATTATGTTTACGTTCCACTAGGTGGCAATCGGCGAGGAAGTTTGATGACTGTGAGAAACGTCATGATCGTTTTTATGGTGAGCGGCCTCTGGCATGGTGCCAACTGGACATTCGTCGTCTGGGGAGCGTTAAACGGACTGCTTCTATTACCTCGTGTGATGACGGCTTCATCTCGCAAGTTTTCTAATAGTTCCTACGGTGCGAGACAATATCCCAGATTTCGCGAATTCCTTAAGATCGCAGGTACATTTCTTTTGACATGCTTAGTCTGGATTTTTTTCCGTTCCGAAAGTGTGATAGAGGCTACAGATTACCTCGGTCGAATATTCTCGCCATCGATTCTTGTGTTGCCTACAAGACGTGAGTTTTACGAAACTGGGGCAATCATCGTCGCGTTGGCAGCAATCGAGTGGTTCAGCCGGGAAAAACTCCATCCGTTGGAAGAATTACCTTTCAAGCAGCATTTCAGATGGATAATTTATTTGATCCTGTCTTTGGCTGTAATCATAAACGCTGAAAATAGAGACGCGTTTATTTATTTTCAATTCTAAAGGAATAGCTCGTTGGACCCTGGGTCCTAATTTGGCGCAAAAGTAACGATGCGACACCAAAATATCCAAGAATGTCAACGGGAAGGAACCCAGGGCTTACGCATCTAAATGCAATCGCCCTAAATTGTTTATTATGAGTAATAAGGGCAGGATTCTGATGGGGCAGCGCATATTGCCAACATTGATCCAGTGACACTGATGCCCCGATTTGTAAGTTCAAAGTAGGATCAAGTACCGAAAAGCCGTGGAGACCGGGCTTTCTGCAAAACCCATAATTTCGAGATGCGTAGGGCCTGGCAAGGATCCGAATGTGAAATCTGTGACGAGCCCGCAATCTGGCTAGTCGCAAAGCGGTTGAATAAGTTCATGCTGGTTCTCTTTCTTAGCTGCGTTGTGATCTACTTCGTTTTTGGATGTTTCGCCCGCGAGGGACGGATGGGCACCTCCATCGACAAGCATAATCGGCTTTCGAAGGTCTCTTCACCAAAATTAGTTCTTGTAGGAGGATCAAATCTTCAATACGGGATTGATAGTTCTCTCTTGGAAGAGCGGATCGGGCTCCCCGTTGTTAATATGGGGATACAAGCTAGCATAGGATTGCGGTTTATGCTCGCCGAGGTAGAGGAATCGGCTAGACCGGGCGATCTGTTTGTGGTCGTCGCTGAGCATGGTCTCTATTTTAAGCCCGAGCTCATCGACGGTGAATCAAGTCTATACACTCTAGCGGCGGTTCGTCCTCCCGCATTCCAATTCTTTACAGCCAATCAATGGTTTAGGATGCCAAGGTTTTTCGGCACTGCGACCGGTACTAATTTCAGTGATGTACGGAGAAATATCATCAAGAAGTTGAAAGGGCAAAATAGATTTAGAGAAGATACAACTAAATATGGTGACTACATAGGCCATAAGGGCAGGTCTTCTACCTACGAAGCTAAAAACCTAAATAGGTTCCATAATTTGGAAGTTCACCCCCGAGTCTTAAACCTGTTGCAGTCTTTCGGCGAGAATGTCGAGCGCCTTGGAGCGACAATGATAATTTCT
>JBNMNB010000097.1:0-26291 GCA_051270635.1 Verrucomicrobiales bacterium
TCAGCCTCATCCAATTCCGGGCAATGAATCACCAGATTGACAGTGTTGCTTCCACCATCGATCGCATTCTGCACTGCCGCGACAAAAGCATCCGAAGATGCAAACACGTTCTCCTCACTTATGCCGTTCTTGAAATTTTCCGGAGCAATTGATGCGAGCGGTGGCCCGGACACATCGCCACCTTCCGACTTAAATGCCCCCCACGCCAGCGGCAACCCCTCAAACTCATCAACGATCAGACCAGCATCCTTCAATACCATCGTCGTCGGCGAGCCATCAGGATTGGCGGGAGACCAGGGCGCTGAGCGTGCAAAAACGGAAAGTGATGCAGAAACTATGGATGCGCCAGCTGGAATCCCTTCGATCTCAAATACCATCGCTGCGCGCATGATCCCCCAGGTGGGATCATTAAAATGTCCCACCAGCATCCGAGGATTGTTATCCGGAACATCGAACTTCGTACTGAGCAAGCCATTGGCGTCTCGTACTTCAATGTCGACTGCGGTCTCAGCGGATGCCGATTCCGGTAGTAACAGTAGGCTCAGGCAGAGAACGGATGCACTTATCTGAATGGAAGCGGCGAATAGGCCAGAGGTACCAGGGGTTACTTTCATTCGAGGATAGTGACAGAGAATCAAGAACGGGACAAGATTCTACCCGAATCAATTTCGTCTGTTACCACCCACTTGATTATCGAACAAATTCACCAGAATAAGGAAGGCGCAAGAGCGCAAGAGGAGTTGATTAACTTCAGAGCCTACAGCAAAGGAATTCAGAAACGAAATCCAGCTCCCGAAAGGCCCGTCGCCCAAAAGCCAGCCGAGTGAATGTACCGAAAGAGATCTCGCCAAACCTCCGTAGGAGGCTTCTATTCTGGTATCTCCTCTTTTCCTCCCCAGGAAAGTACTAGCAGGCCGCCAGATCCAGCTCTTCTCTGCGGGTTCCTTTGATCAACTTCGGGATGTGTGACCACGCTCAAGATGCCATTCGGACTAGCCTATTGATACGATGCTCAATCAACTCATTCTCTTCTCTACCTTACTACTTGGTATTACCTTTCCCGGGATTGCTCAGGAAGAATCGAAGGCGAAACCTGCGGAGTTGCTGGTATAAAAGGCTTCTATTGGTGTCTGGGACGCTGAGATTGAGGTTTGGCCTGAGGGACCGGATTCTGCCTCGATCAAATTCAAAGGCGTGGAGACGAATCGTTCGTTTGGCGAGTATTGGATCGCATCCGATTTTGATTCAGAATTCATGGGGACATCTTCGAGCGTCCATTCCATTATCGGTTACGACTTGGACGAAGGAAAGCTGGTCGGCAAAGTCATCGATGAGGGGCCTTACGCGGCAAGTATGATTGGTGAATACAACGAGGAGTCAAAAACGATCCACTGGACGACGCGTGTCAAGACTCCAGAGGGCAAGCCAATCGTGCAGAAAACGCAGGTTACTCAAAAGAGCGCTGATGAACGAGTGCTCGTATTGTCCATGGCAAATCAACAGAAGGATGAGTTCATCAAGTCCATGCAGATCAGATTAGTCAGGAGAAAATAGCTTTTTAAGGCTTTTAAGGCCGGTTCTTGCCAATCCCAATATAATCGAAATGAACAGTCTTCCTTCCAAGCGCAAGTCGACTGAAGAGATTCAGGACTTGAGCAAAAATTACACTCATTTTGATCATATCTGTGTTCTTCTTTGTGATGTGGGGAATCTTCGGGGATTGAAAGCCGTAGGGAATGATGAGACCTGTAAAATAACGCGTTTTTGGAAGTAACCGGATGGCAGAATTAAAGTATCTTCCGTTCCATCGCGATGTATTCCACCACATTCTGTCCTGGTGATGAGAGCGGCAAGGCTAACCGTTGAAGTTGAATCGTTGCGAATATTTCGGTTCGCCTTTTTTCTTCTATTGCCGATGATAGGGACTAGCTATGTCACAACTTAACACAGTCCTCGCCCAACTCGAATCCGATCAATCTTTTGCACTTGAGCGATTGTTCGGACTCCTTCGCATCGAAAGCATTTCCACTGATCCCGCCTATTCGGATGCTTGTCTGGCGGCGGCGGATTGGCTGGTAGCGGATTTGCAATCCATTGGCTTTGAAGCAACACGGAGGGATACACCCGGGCACCCGATGGTCGTCGCCCACTCGCCAAAAAAAGAAGGGCCGCGGTTTCTTTTCTACGGGCACTACGACGTGCAGCCCGTCGATCCGCTCGATTTGTGGGCACGCCCACCATTTGACCCTGCGATCGAAGAGACGCCGGGTGGCAAAGTCATTCGTGGTCGCGGCGCAGGTGATGACAAGGGGCAGTTGATGACGTTCATAGAAGCCTGCCGCGCCTACAAGAAAGTCACGGGGGAACTGCCTGCGAACATTACGATCTTTCTCGAGGGGGAAGAAGAGAGCGGCTCGCCATCACTGGTGCCATTTCTCGAAGCGAACAGCGACGAGCTAAGGGCTGACATTGCCCTCGTATGTGACACGGGGATGTGGGACGCAGAGACTCCATCCATTTCGACGATGCTGCGTGGAATGGTGGGGGAAGAGGTGACGATCACTGCTGCGAACAAGGATCTACACTCTGGACTCTACGGTGGCCCTGCGATCAATCCCATTCGCGTGTTGACGCGGATTCTCAGCAATTTACATGATGAGAATGGAAGGATTACGCTGCCCGGTTTCTACGATGGAGTGACTGAGATTCCCGATGCAGTGAAGGCACAATGGAAGAGCCTGGGGTTCGACGCCGACGCCTTTCTGGGAGCCGTTGGACTGTCGCACCCAGCTGGAGAGAAGGGTTACTCTGCGCTTGAGCAGATCTGGGCGCGGCCTACCTGCGATGTGAACGGAATCAATAGCGGATACACCGGCCCTGGATTCAAGACTGTGCTGCCTGCTCAAGCGATGGCAAAAGTGAGTTTTCGACTCGTCGGCGAACAGGATCCCGACAAGATTCAGGAGACCTTTGAGCAATATGTGAGAGATTCACTTCCGCCTGACTGTTCCGTGGAATTCGTTTCCAAGAACAATGCTGCTGCCACCGTAATGCCAATCAATGCACCAGAGTTTGTGAAAGCGCAGAAGGCCCTTACCGAGGAGTGGGGCAAAGAAGCGCTCTTTGCTGGCGGAGGCGGATCCATTCCCGTAGTGGGCCATTTTCTTGAGATTCTCAAGATGGACAGCCTGCTCGTCGGCTTCGGTCTCGACGACGACGCCATCCATTCGCCAAACGAAAAGTATAACCTCGTCAGCTTTCAGAAAGGTGCACGGAGCTGGGCAAGGATCCTGGATGCCTTGACTCAGTAGAGAGTAAGGGGGGGAACGGTTTCGAATACTTGGCTGTTGTTGATTAGAATTCGAAATCACGGTTGAAGAACCGGACACCGTTTCCATCGATCCATAAGTCTGTGCTTGGACTGATTCCAAAAGGTCCATTGATCGAGGCAGTGCCGCGGAAGATGTAGCCAGCGACAGGTGGGCTTGCAAAATCGACGTCGACAGATCCTAGAGTGTGTCCTGCGATCAGGAATGCACCGGAGAAACCTGCCGAGAAGGTGCCAGTGCTGGCAGCATTCAAATCGAAGTCGAGTCCGACACCGTTGTTTTCATCGGCTCCCAGCACGCTATCACCTGACACTGCCAAAGAGACGGTTCCTGATGCGGAGCGCTCGAACCCAAAGTCCATGGTTCCGAGATTGATGCCGTTCATTGTGAAGTTCTTTTTGAACGCGTAGTCGAATGATCCGTCGAGATCGATGTTGCCAAGATTGAGGTTGGAGAACAACAGACCGTTTCCTGCTAGAGTGCCCGTGAGGCCGAAGATGCTGATATCCCAGTCTTTCAGAGTCACGGTGAACCTGCCCTGTCCGAAAGTTACTGAACCGCTGCCCTGATCGCCACGCACCATGCTTAGAGGGTTCGGCAATTCCCCAACTGTCGAAATGAGACGTTTGTCCCGACGTCCAAACCCATTGCCCATCGGTCGCGATGTCGTTCAGGCCGATCCAGAGATTGTGGTTGCCGCCTTTGTATCCGTTGAAGGTCTTAAAGACCCACTGGTTCTCGGCTGCGTCGTTGATCGTCGCCAGATGCCCTCCAAGTTTCTGTGCGAATGCTTCGGACTGATCCCAGGAAGCACGGGTAATGAGGTAGTAGTCGCTGCCCGTAGCCGGATTGAAAATCGGCCCCTCAAGTGCTTTGAGATTCTCAGGCAACGCCATTTCGATTCCATACTTGTCGACCAACTCCCTTTCAGCCCTGATAATTTCAGCAGCAGAGAGAATGCGATGGAATACGACGAGCTCAAAGATGTCCCCCTTCCAGTATCGCATAGCACGTGGCTGGCGTTGGTAGCCGATGCCTGCAGAACCAGTATCCAGTGTCGGCACACGATCGATCGAAAAAGAAAGTCCGTTTCGTCGAAGCGTTGTAGTGCCAATAATAGACCGTGTAAACGTAGCCAGCGAAATCCCTTTCTCGCGAGCGTCTCCTGAAGCGGTAACAGTTTCGAATGCGCCATCACCTCTCCTCTTCCATTAAACAGATCCTGCGTGCCAGCGATGTCCATGCTGTCATCAGCGCCATCGAATCGCAGGGCAGCTGGGTTTCTAAGTGCCGCTGCAACGAATTGAGGCTGGAAGGCTCGGTTGGTTTGCGTGGCATTCCATCTGTTGCCGGAAGTGTCAGCCCAGCTGCTGACGGCAGCACCGTGTGGGAGATTCAACCTGTCCGCCTTAAGCCGAATGGCACATTTGGGGATCCGTTGGGATCTGAGCAAGACAGGGTAACGTAACAGCGCATTGCAGCAGGACTGCTGCGAGTGATGAAGCACGGATGCTCAGCGAGGCAATGCGCGATTTATGCGCAAAATTGAACTTAGTAGCGTTCATCCATTTAGGGGTAACGTTTCGCCTGACCTGAGTCAAGATGCGATCGGTTACTCGTCGGGCCTTGCCGCCAGCTTTTGACTTGGAACGAACTAGCTCTCGTCTACCACAGACGCCGACTTTTCGCGTCATCCCGGTATTGCCGATAGAGCACGGAATCGGGTTCCACTTTCATAGTGAACTTACAGATAAGTCCCATGACAACACCTGCGACGAAGCCGCCGATGTGCGCCATGTAGGCGACACCGCCGGTTTGTTCGGTGACGGCGATCGATCCGTAACCGCTTATAAATTGAGTGACGGCCCACATTCCAATGACGACGATGGCGGGAACCGTGAGGACTTGGTAGAAGAAGACAGCGTTGACGCGATTGCGCGGGAACAGGACGAGGTAAGCGCCGAGAATTCCAGAGATAGCACCGGATGCGCCCAGGTTGGGGATGACGCTTTTGGAGTCGACGGCGATCTGTGCGGCGGTGGCTACGATGCCACTGATGAGGTAGAAAAGGATGAACCGCACGTGTCCGAAGCGGTGCTCGACATTGTCGCCGAAGATCCACAGGTAAAGCATATTTCCCCCAATGTGTCCCCAGCCTCCGTGCATGAACATAGATGAGATCAATGTCAGGTAAATAGGCATCGGCCCCGGTTCCTGCGGAATGGGCACCGCTTGGTCACCAACGGACACTAACACGGGCTCAACAAAATCAACTCCTGTCATGATCTCTGCGGGGACGACGCTCCAGCCATAGGTGAATGAGGGATTCGACAGCTGATAGATGAACACCAGCACGTTGACTCCCAGAAAGACCCAGGTGACCATGGCTGGCCCGGAGACCTTGCTATTGCCGTCAGATATGGGAAACAGCATGGGGAATGATGGCTGCGATTAGATGCCGACGTTTTGCAGCCGCTTCAGCAGTTCCGAGGAAGCTTTGCCATCGATCACGATCGATGCCGGCATGTTGTTGCCAAAATGCTCCCAGTTGTGGAACTTCCACACCAGCTTCTTTTCGCGCGTGATCTCGATGATCTGCGG
Organism: Verrucomicrobiales bacterium; assembly: GCA_051270635.1. Lineage (GTDB taxonomy): Bacteria > Verrucomicrobiota > Verrucomicrobiia > Verrucomicrobiales > DEV007 > JAGROY01. The sequence continues at coordinate 5,931 of JBNMNB010000097.1, forward strand.
ATTCTCCCTGGTGGCATGACAATTGCCGATGACCAGGTTGCCATTGGCCAGTTCCTGCAGACTGGTCACCCAGCCGAGAGTGACGCCTTCAATGTCGTTCTGCTCTAACTTCCACACAATTTCTTTGGCTGGAGTGACTTCGAGAACGCTGTGGCCATTGCCCGTAGAGATCAGGTAGTTGCCATTGGCCAGCTGCATCGAGGCAAAGGTCTGATCACCAAAAGACTCAGGGCCGTGTCCGCCTTTTGGCTCCTTGCCGAACATTGGCACGTCAAATTCCCAGACGACGTGGCCGGTTGCATCATATTCCCTGACGAAGCCATCCTTCTCATGCGAAACAAGGTAATGGCCGTTCGCCAGTTTGCGCGCTCGCCGTGTGTCTGAGTGGGCACTGGGATTGTCGACCTTCAGCGGAATCTCTTTCTGGATGCGCCCCATGCGATCGACCTCAATGATCCGGGCAGTGCCACTTTCCACTAACATAGTGTGGCCGTCTTTCAGCCGTTGGAAAGCATGCACTTCTACGCGTTTGCCATTGTTGCCGTTCATCCGCGCGGCATCGTAACTCCAGACAATTTCTTTCTTCAGCGTCATCTCGACGATCTTCGTCCAGCTGGTCTGGAAAAGGAGGTTTCCATTGTCCAGCAGGTGCACGTCATGGATCGAGCTGGTGGGATATTCCCAAAGCAAAACGCCGCCTGCATCGACGACACACAGGTGATCGATGCCACCACCGGCCTCGCCGGCGATGACTAGACGGTCTTTGAAATCCGTTTTGGAAGAAGCGCCAGACGGAGCGATGAGCACAGCACAAAGAATGCTGGCGAATGGACTGAAACGGTTGGAGAGGAAGGACATAGCGCGCGAACTATGGTGCCACGGGCAAGCGGACTCCAGCAAAGAGTTTGAGAAAATGCGTAATTTATCGGTCGCTTCTTGCTGTCGCATACCGCCCAGAACTCGGCAGCGGCGGATTCTTCGGCCTAATTCAGCCCGCAAACGCGGTCGAAGCCATCGGGATCATCAAATCTGCCGCAATTCCATTGCACCGGGCTGGTTTCAAGATCAGAGCGCAGGCCACTGGCGCGTAACAATGAGGCGCATTGTTCCTCGGTGACGGAATCGTAGAAAAGTGTGATCTCAAACTGCGGCTTCGCGGCAGGGTAGGACAGAACTTCATGACAATCGACGACGATGCCTTTCAAATCGAGGATTCCGTCTCCTCGATGATCGGTTCCATCATCTGCGATTTCGTCGATGCATTCGGCTGCCTGGGCGGATGGAACTTGAATATGCATGAGCACTCCGAGTTGAAGTGTGGCTCCCCATTCAAACGATCGACTGCACCGGACGACAAGGCCGTTACTGTTCACTTGCACGATCTGAAAATCAGGTGTGAAGCTGAGGGGAAAACGTTGTTCTCCGTTAGGTAAGGAAAGCAGAGGGTCTAAAGCCATTCGATTCGCTTAGTGTCCATATTGAAGGATCATTCAACGTTAATGGAGGAACGCATCCTGTCAAACGCATCCATGATTGTGGTAAATATAGTGTCCGCTTTCGGTTGTGGAAGACGTGTCGATTTGACGTATTCTCGTAACAAACCCATGGACAGCAAGGGGGACGCTTTGTTAGGGCAAGCAGCTCATGTCGTTGACGCGTTCACTTAACCTTCTCCTCTCCTGCTTTCTGGCCAGTTGTGCCGGGCTTACGATGCAGCGCCCAGTAGCAGACACAGCCATTGTGAGTGAGCTTGATATTCCCGCTATATGGAAGAGTGCCGGAGACGGTAGCAATGGGAAAATCTCCTCGGGATGGGTCAGGCAGTTTAAGGATTCCAAAATGTCCGAACTTGTGAAAGAGGCGCAGGAACACAATCAGAATTTGAAAGTGGCAGCGGCCCGACTGCGCGCAGCCAGAGAGGGCACAATCATTGGCCGTGCCCAGCGCTTGCCATCGGTCGATTTTTCAGGTTCAGGATCGCGAACCCGCACGGGCAATGGTCCGGATGTTGCGCCGGATCGCTCGACGAATTACGGGCTTTCGCTCAATGCCTCGTGGGAAATCGACTTGTGGGGGCGATTGCGCAATCTCGATCTGGCGAGCTATGAGGACTACCTTGCCGCCAGTGCCGATTTCCGTGGGGCGCGGCTGTCACTTGCTGCGAACACCGCAAAGGCGTGGTGCAACCTCATCACCGCACGGCAGCAGGCGACACTGGCCCTGGAAACGCGTGACAGCTACGTGCGCAACTTCCGCATTACCGAGCGCAATTTCAAAGCTGGTGACGTCAGTGCCAGTGCGCTCGATGTCCAGTTTGGCCGTAATAATATTGCCTCGGCGGAGCGAGAACTCATCGAGCGTGAGCTTGGAAGGGACGAGGCAAAGCGGTCATTAGAGGTTCTGTTAGGGCGCTATCCAACGGCTCAGTTGAAGGGCCGTGATGAACTCCCGGAGTTAGCCAATGATGTTCCCGTCGGCCTGCCGTCAGGATTATTATTGCGTAGGACGGATCTTGTCGCCGCTGCTGCGGATCTGCGGGCTTCGGCAAATCGGGCGGATGCAGCGCGCAAAGACTTGCTACCATCGATCCGACTGTCCGGTCGTGGATCCAGTTCCAGTGATGAGCTGGGGAAAATGCTCATCGACCCGGAGTATCTCGTCTGGAACATTGCGTCGTCACTTGCCCAGACCGTCTATCGCGGCGGTGCTCCCAGCGCTGAGGCCCGCCAGGCATTGACACAGAATGAGGTTTCCATTCGCACCTTTGCCGAGATCGCCCTGCAGGCATTTCGCGAAGTCGAATCGGCGCTGGCAATCGAGCGATCATTCGCCCGCCAGGAAGAATTCCTCGAAACGGAATTGCAACAGGCCAACCTCGCCGAAGTGCAGGCTTCACGCGATTACTCCGAGGGCATCGTCGGCATCCTTGAAATTCTGGAAGCCCAGCGCCGAGCAGTAAATGCCCGTCGTTCCATGATCTCTCTGCGCAACCAGCGCCTGCAAAATCGAATTGATCTGCACCTTGCCCTGGGCGGGGACTTTGCCACACCCGCGCCCGCTGAGTAGCTCTCCCACATAAATGGGACGGAAGTGGGACGGAGGTTTATTTTGTAATTCAGGACGTGGCACGCACGGAGTTCGCAATATTCGGTGCCACTTGTTAGATTTCAATTGTCGGATCCCCCGAGCCTCTCTAGGTTCGCGAGTCCCTATGCCCACGATTTTCGACAACATTGAGAACGACCTCCTAACGTCGCTGAACAGCGCGATCGAGGCCGCGTAAAGAGGGGATTTCTGCGTCGGTTATTTCAACCTTCGGGGTTGGCGAGCGCTGGATTCGCGGGTCGATGCTTGGGATGGGGGCGAGGGCAAGGGCAAGTGTTGCCGCTTACTGGTCGGAATGCAACGATTGGCCGCGGACGAGATCGAGGACGCCTATGCCCTCGTTCATGATCGCGAAGGCCTCGACAACCGCCGGGCGCTTCAATTGAAGAAGAAGATGGCTGACGAATTCCGGCGACAGCTCACACTCGGCGCCCCGACCGATCAGGACGAGAAAGGCCTCCGTCGGCTCATCCGCCAACTGAAGGGGAAGAAGCTGGTCGTGAAACTGTTCCTCCGGCACACGCTCCACGCGAAACTTTACCTCGCATTCCGGGAAGACAGCTTCCAGCCCATCCTCGCCTATGTGGGGTCGAGCAACCTCTCCATGTCGGGTCTTTCCAAGCAGGGTGAACTGAATGTCGATGTCGCCGATCAGGACTCGGCGCAGAAGCTCGCGCAATGGTTCGACGATCGCTGGGACGACCGTTGGTGTATTGATATCTCCGACGAACTGATTCAAGTGATTGAGGAGAGCTGGGCGAGGCCGGAACCGATCCCGCCGTACCATATCTATCTAAAAATCGCTTACCACCTTTCCCAAGAGGCGCGTATGGGCCTTACCGAGTTTCAGATTCCGGGTGATATTCGCAACCATCTCCTCGATTTTCAGGGAGCTGCCGTTCGCATTGCGGCGCATCATCTCAACAAGCGCGATGGCGTCCTCATCGGGGATGTGGTCGGCCTTGGGAAGACCCGGATCGCGACCGCTCTCGCCAGAGTAATGAGCGAGGACTACGGCCTCGAAACTCTGGTTCTCTGTCCGAAGAACCTGACCCGGATGTGGGAAGACTACGGCCACGACTTCGGTCTCAGCCGCTACAAAGTGCTTTCAATCAGCCAGGCGATTAAACAACTCCCCACCCTCCGCCGCTATCGCCTTGTGGTAATTGACGAGAGCCAGAACCTGCGCAACCGCGAGGGGAAAATCTTCAAAGCGGTGCAGGACTATATCGGTCGGAACGAAAGCAAAGTTGTGCTGCTCTCCGCGACTCCTTACAACAAGTCCTATCTCGACCTCTCCAATCAGTTGCGTTTATTCCTGCCCGAAGACCGTGACATCGGTATCCGTCCGGAAAATCTTCTCAGAACGCTCACTGAAACCGAGTTCAGCCGCCGCCATCAATGCCCGGTGCGCTCGCTAGCGGCCTTTGAGAAAAGTGAGAATCCCGACGACTGGCGGGAGTTGATGCAGCTCTACATGGTGCGACGCACCCGCAGCTTCATCATGGCCAACTACGCAAAAACGGATGATTCCAATGGGCGGAAATATCTCGAATTCCCCGATGGGTCACGTTCCTATTTCCCCGATCGCGTCCCGAAGACGGTCGCCTTCCATTGCGATGAAACTGATCCAGCGGATACCTATGCCAGGCTCTACGCGACCGATGTGGTCGATGCCATTAACGACCTGGAACTTCCGCGTTACAGCCTGAAAAATTATCTGGATCAGAATCCGGTTGTCGCGCCGACCAAGGTGGAGGACGAGATAATCAGCGACCTGTCGCGCGCCGGAAAACGTCTGATGGGGTTCTGTCGGACGAACCTCTTCAAGCGCCTCGAGAGCAGCGCCTACCCCTTCGTCCTTTCGCTCCAGCGGCACATCCTGCGCAACTACATCGTCCTTCATGCCCTCGAGAATGATTTACCCATCCCCATTGGCCCTCAAGATACCGCTCTGCTCGACTCCCGCTTCATCGACGCCGACGAAGAACTCTTCGCCGAGGACTCAGGGGACGGAGCTAGTGAACCTGTTGATTCAGGCTTGCTCGCCTCTTCCGAGGACGCCTACAAGGCGCGCGCCGCCACAATTTACGCCATCTACGATTCGAGGATGAAGCGGCGATTCCGCTGGCTGCGCTCCGAGTTGTTCGTCGCCTCTCTTACCGAAAATCTACTCTCCGACTCCCACGCGCTGCTGAAAATTCTTCAGGAAAAAGGAGACATTGACTCCGCCAGAGACTCAAAACTGAAAGCGCTTCATCACTTGGTTCAGACTGAACATCCTGAACGGAAATTTCTCATTTTCAGTCAGTTTGCGGATACCGTGGACTACCTTCAGCGAGAGTTGCGCGATCTTGGTGTCACCGAGGTCGAGGCGGCCACTGGCAACTCCGAAGACCCCACCATCCTCGCTTGGCGATTCAGTCCAAAAAGCAACGATAAGACCACGCAATTCCCGCCAGATGACGAAATTCGCGTCCTGCTTGCCACTGATGTCCTCAGCGAGGGACAGAACCTCCAGGACGCCTACTGCATCGTCAACTACGACCTCCCCTGGGCCATCGTTCGCCTGATCCAGCGCGCGGGCCGCGTTGATCGGATTGGCCAGACTTCTGATCGGATCCTCTGCTACTCCTTTCTGCCTGCCGAGGGCGTCGAACAGATTATCAATCTCCGCGGTCGACTCCGCCAGCGTCTCAGGGAAAACGAGGAAGTCGTGGGATCTGACGAAGAGTTTTTCGATGATCAAAATGCCAACGCAGGCCTCGCGGAAATCTATAACGAAAGCTCGGGAATCTACGACGGCGACGCCGGGGATTCCGAGGTCGATCTCTCCTCGCTCGCCTTCCAGATCTGGAGCAACGCCATCGAGGCCGATCCCACTCTAGAAGCCGCCATCACCGAAGTGCCTGCGGTCGTTTATTCCAGCCGCCCGCATAAGCCCGAAGCGCAACGGCCAGAGGGAGTTCTCGTCTACGTCCAGACTTCGGAGGAATTCGACGCGCTCGCTTGGGTAGACACGGAGGGCAATCCGATCACCGAATCCCAGTTCGAAATCCTCAAAGCCGCCGCCTGCGATCCCGATACACCGGCGGTTCCTCGCCTCGGCAATCACCACCGCTTGGTGCAGGCCGCCGCCACCCACATCGCCAAAGAAGAAAGCCCCGCCGGTGGACAACTCGGCCGTCCTAGCGGCGCACGCTTCCGCACCTACGAACGCCTCAAAAGCTACGCAACCTCCGTTGAGAACACTCTGTTCGATTCTCCTAAACTCAGCAATACGCTCCAAGACATCTACCGCTTCCCCCTCCAGCAGAGCGCCATCGTCAAGCTCAACCGGGCTCTCAAAACTGGTTTGGAGGATCAAGCGCTGGCCGAACTCGCCATGTCGCTACGCGATGAAGAACAACTCTGCATCGTCCACCGCGAACGCCGCCGGAAGGAACCGCAGATCATCTGCTCAATGGGAATGGTCTCTACCGACGATTGATATGCATCTCATCTACGTTGATGAAACTGGCAACACGGGGACGAACCTCAACGACCCGGAGCAGCCGATATTCCTGCTCGGTGCCCTGGTGATTTCCGAAGACAAGTGGCGCCCGCTCGAAGAAGAGTTGGAACACTGTCTCGAACAGTATTTCCCAAGACGTCCGGACGACTTCGAAGTTCATGCCTTCGAGCTGAGAAGAGGGGAAGGTAGTTTCGACAAATTTCCAGTCTCCCACCGAATCGAGTTTCGCGATGCGTGGATGGATGCCGCGAAGCGCCACGATTGCCGTTTCATTTACCGTGCTATCGCCAAGCGGCGCTACCAGCGCTGGCTAGAAGGAGAATACGGTCCGGGCACCGTGATCAACCCCCACCTCGTCGCCTTCGCCCTGATCACCCAGGTAGTGAACAGCTTCCTGAAGGAGGAATGTGACAACGCTCTCGGTCTGTTCGTATCCGACGAGCACCAACAGCTGAGCGCGGATGTGGAACGGTTCCAAAAAATCCTGCGCACTGATTCATCCCCACTGCAGCTCACCCAGATCATTGAGAAAGGCTTCTTCATCGACTCTCGGAAAAGCCTGATGATCCAGCTTTGCGACCTGTTCACCTACAGTGCAAGGAAGAAAGAGGAGGGCAAAGGCCTTGGAACCAAAGTCCGACCCATCGATGCCAGCGGGGTCGAAAAAACCGAACAGATCATTCACCGGGGGAAAGAATCACTCACCGACGTCATCGAAAGGGTGAAATCAGTCTAAAAAAGTGCGCGGCCGGAGATTCGAGGAATCTGAGTCGTTCGAGAACGGCTCCAACCAGTCGCGCACCATTACAATGCGGCTCAGAACCCCTGCCCGCAAGCCTTAATTTTCCCACTGCCCACTATGCCCATGCCCATGCCTATTGACCGAGATGCCATCCGCGAACGCCTGACAGCCTTTGCCTTCCAGGAACTGTTCACCCAGGAACTCGGCTGGGACTTCCCCGCTCAAGGCCTTTCCGTCACCATCGGTGATGTCGTATTCCAGCTCCAAGCGGTCGCCGAGAAGCGCGGGGTACAGATCTTCCGATGCCCACCGGATAGCGATGACCGTATCCCCCTCAGCGACATCCGCAGAAAGATAGATCGCGAAGTCCGCAAGCACGCCCACGAGCACCTCATCATCTACACCAACGGCGACCAGACCCGCCAACTCTGGCAATACGTCGCCCACAGCCCCGGCAAACCCGCCGCCTACCGCGAACTCGAATGGCTCGCCGGACGCGATAACGAACTGCTGCTCCAGAAACTCGACGGCATCACCTTCACCCTCGATCAGGAAGAGGAACTGACCCTGCTCGGCGTCGTTCAGCGGTTCACCGACAACGTCGATCGAGACCGCGTCACCAAACGTTTCTATGATCGCTTCAAACAGGAAAAGACGCCTTCCATGCCTTCATCGAGGGATTGGAGGACACCGGGCTGCACAGCCACTACACCTCGTTGATGCTGAACCGATTCATGTTCTGCTACTTCCTTCAGCGTAAAGGCTTCCTGGATGGCGACCCACACTACCTGCGCAACCGGCTCGAATCCGTGGAGGAGCGCGTCGGGGCTGGTCAGTTTCATTCCTTCTACCAATCTTTCCTGCGTCGTCTATTTCGCGAAGGTCTTGACGAACACGCAGATGCCCGCAGCACCGAGATCCGCGAACTTATCGGTGAGATTCCTTACCTCAACGGCGGCCTGTTCGAGGAGCACCATATCGAACGTGAACACCCCGACATCCATATCCCTGACGAAGCCTTCGCGAAGGTGTTCGCCTTCTTCGATCAGTACGACTGGCACCTTGACGATCGGCCGATCGCCGGAGGTAACGAGATTAACCCGGAAGTGCTCGGTTACGTGTTCGAAAAATACACCAACCAGAAGCAGATGGGTGCCTACTACACAAAGGAGGACATCACCGAATATATCAGCAAGAACTGTATCATACCCTTCCTCTTCGACTCCGTCCGCGACAAGCTTGACGACGCCGTCTGGCAGATGGCTCAAGACGATCCCGACCGCTACATCTACTCCGCCGTCGGCCACGGCACCTTCGTCGATTACTACTCGGGCAGGAAGCTGGGCGAGTCGCTACCCGTCCCGGACTACATCGAACGGGGCATCGACACCGAAGCCCCGGATCTGCTCGACCGCCGCGAGCGCTGGAACGAGGCCGCAACCCGCGAGGTCGCCTTGCCAACCGAGATCTGGCGCGAGACCGTCGCCCGGCGTCAGCGTTGCGCGGAACTTCAGCAAAAACTTCGCGACGGACACGTGCGCTCCATCAACGACTTCATCACCCTCACTCTCGCACCAATTGCGATACCCGCAACCGCTTCGCCGCCCAGCTTGCCAGCGAAATCGTCCTTGGCTACGCCGACTCCGAAAGCTCCCTCCACCAGCTCGGCGACCTGTTTCAGAAGCCGATCCTTCTGGTCGAAAATAAATGATTCTGAGCCCATTTCCGTTTCCGAACGGAAAATAGGTTTTATGGTCGACATCGACGCAACCGCGCGGTTCCGGCCACTGCTCTGGTTTGCCTTGATCGTCATGGCTCCTCTGTTTGAAGAATCGTTGTTTCGCGGTTTTCTCATTCCCGGGATGCAGCGATCATTTCTCAAGGCTCCGGGCGCGATACTACTCACATCCGCACTCTGGGCACTGATCCATTCGCAGTATGAACCTTTTCACATCGGAATTATTTTCGTGGGAGGCATTCTTCTTGGCACCGCACGCGTATCGACAGGATCTCTGCCACTCTGCATTTTTTTGCACGCGACGATGAACATCATCGCAACCGTTGAACTGGAAGTTTACAAGGCGATCCAGTGAATCGAGAAATTGTCAATTGTTAGGAATTTTGAGATCGCAGTAATCTGACCAGCAGATCACCTAAAGCAACTTATCCAGTTCCTTAACAATAGCCTTGCGCAACGTGACTGGATCGATTTCGCCTTCGTGGCGAAAGACGATTTTACCGTTACCATCCAGAAGGATGGTATGCGGAAGCGATCCTGACCACTCCGGATCAATCGCGTCCGCCAGGGGATCAGGGTTGTCTTCTTTAAAGATGTAGTTGTTCGTTGCCCTTCCTTCTTTTTCCAGAATGGGAGTCGTATGTTTGGACAACGATGCTTGTTGCTTTGTCAGGAATGTGCTGACGGCCTCCGTTTCTCCCGGAGGATCGAGACTGATGGTAACGAGATCAAACGCACGAGTCTGGTATCGTCGATAGATTTCGATCAGCGCTGGAAATTCTGTGATACACGGCACGCAGCTCGTCGACCAGAAATTAATCAACCGCAGATTCCCTGCTTCATTCTTGCGCAATTTCTCAGCACCGGCGACATCGAGTCTCTCCACGGTGACCGGCTGCGCTTTCCAGTCCGCGTTGTATTTACTAACCATCGCCCGCTTTGACTTCCACTTTGTCGAGCAACCGACTGCTCGTGTCATCGCAGGGTCTGGCACTTTCCCTGCCAGCACAGAGTCGACCGCCGCATGAATGTAACTCTTCTGTGGTTTGCCAGGCTTACGCTTCATATCATCGAGCCGTCCCGTGTAACGAACGATTCTGCCCTTGTCCAAAACGAAAGCGTGCGGAGTCGCCTGTGCCCCATATGCAATCGTCGTCGCCTGAGTGTCGCCATCGTAAAGATAGGGGAAAGCGTACTGTTCCTCTTTCGCCACGATGGCGCCCTCCTCGAATGAGTCACCATAGACAGACCAGCCCAACTCATCCAATCGCACCGCTTCAGCATCATTTCCCGCAATCGTGATCACCGCGACACCCTTGTCGATGTAGTCCGCATGCAGTTGCTTGATTCGCCCACGCGCCGCCCTCGCATCAGGGCAGTGATTGCAGGTGAATATGATCACGACCACTTCCTTGTCCGCAAAATCATCGAGTGCCACCATCTTCCCATCGACGTTTTTCAATGAAAACCCGGGCGCCTTTACTCCCACCGCAATTGTCGTAACGTCATCCTCAGCCTGCAACGCCGATGTCAGACACATGGCAAAGAACGAAAACACAGGAACGAGAAACTTCTTCTTCATCCCAGATATTACAAACCTTCTCCGGTGAAGTAAAGCCAGTGAATTAAAAAGTGCCAGCCGTTTTTGGTGAATAATGCAGGTCACATGGTATGGGAGCACTGCAGTTCTACTTGAATCGGCTGCCTCTAGCAATGATTCCTGGCAACTGGAACAATCGCGCGACATGCACACATGGAATACCCTCATTGCTCCTGTAGAAGAAATGAGTGCAGGTCGATTCGCTGCGGAAGTTTCTGTTCCCAGTAGCGGAGATTTCCTGGCTTTCAGGCTAGTGTCGAAGCCTGCGAATTAGCCGCCACTAACAATCGAATGCTCTCAGGTGAGAGTGAGTGCGAAAGGCTCTGCATTGTCGTTGCTCTGTGCCTGGGCGAAGGCTGCCTCTGGGGATTCCCTCGCCAATTCCTGCAATACGGAGGCAATCCCCGCATTCCGGGCTGTTCGCCGACCCTACTCTTCGCCCACTTCTTCGAATCGATACGATGACGAGATAACCTGCAGCTGTTCCGCCAGGTCTGTGTCTTCTGGGTGGGAAGAGGTTCCCTGCTCCAATGTTGCCAGGGCGCTGCTGGGATCACCGTTCTTGATGTGAAGCTTGGCGAGCTCAAGGTAGCTCTTGGCGAAACGGGCTTTTGGCTCCGGAGCGGCTTCTTGAAGGGCCACTGTCTTCTCGTATTCTGCAATTGCATCGCCCGTCTTGTTCACGAAATCAGGATACTGGCTGTATGAGAAAGCGATGCTCCGCTGTGCATCCCAGTTGTCAGGGGCGATCTTCAGCACTTCCCTCCATGCGGTCTCTGCTTTAGCTGCCCACAGACCCTGCTCGGGGCCAGCCGGACTGCTCCAGATTTTGGTAACATAGGCCTGCGCCAGGCTGAGGCGGGTCACAATGTCCTCGGAATCTTCGCCCGCTGCTGCTTGAAGGTCCGCGATCAATGCATCGAGCCGCTTGCTGGTCGCTGCGCCTTGCCAGAAGGCGAGTTGTTCCTCCTCAGATGCTTCTCCCCTGAGGACGCGCTTCATCTCTTCCTCGAACGCAAGTGTGTCACTTGGTGACGGGAGCGGTTCATCGGCGGTCTCCATCGGTTGAATTTGACGCGGAACAGCGGTCGGATTGCCGGGCTCGGCGGGGGTGGGTAGCAGTCGTGCGCCTGGCGACGATTGAAGTGACGGGTCGATCGAAGCGCTGTCGGCCTGGCTGCCGTCAGGTTTCATGACGAGTATCACGATGATCCCGATAGCAATTCCAAGTGCAAGGATGAGAAGTTTGTTAACTTGCTGAGACATAGGTTATCGTCCGTTGATTGAATGATAGAGCGAAACTGCAGATTTCCGGTAGTTTCCGCAACCGCAGTTTATGCCTGCCAGAGGGCATCACTGCCTCAATTTTCTTCGCGCACGCGGTAGTAGTTCTCCGTGGTTTCTGCTAAAATGCCAGGGTGAGTGAATTTCGTGACGTCGCCTTCACTTTCCACGCCATCTGTCAGCTCCAGCCAGGACTCCAGGTTGGGAGAGCGGTCGATCGAGTAAACTCTTCCAGGAAGCGATTCTCATGAGAGTGTGGTCGCACGCGCTTCGCTATCGAAGGTGATTTCCGAAACTTGGAACGGTAGTGCGCCTCCTCCGGTCACGGGGGCTCCGCCTGCGAGGTTAGCGATTTTCGTTGGGGAGAGTGCGGATTTCCACACAGAAACTTCGTCGATCAGACCAGTGACCCAATGTGATGGGGCAGCTCGCAGGATACCGCCGATGCTGGTGGTATTCGTCACGTCCTCACTGTAAGGATTATGCCAGGTGAACACTTGTTCGTCGAGTTCGCCATCGATGTAGAGTGAGAGTTCCTCACTGTCCCAAACCAGGGCAATGTGATGCCATGTTTCATCGAATCCATTGTTGATGGAATACTGGTGATTCGGCCCGCCGCCGTTGCGCAGAAAAATGTCCACCGTGTCTTCTGCGCCAGTATTGTGGGTTCCAATGTTCAGCAGTGGGTCGCCGGTGAACTCTGAACCTTCCGAGAAGACGCGCAGATCAGATTGCCCGACTTCGATGTTCGCCCACATGACTACCGACCAGCGCTCGTGTTGGCTGATCGGGAGATCGTCGCCTTCTTCTCCGACATAGGTCAGCAGCGTTTGCTCGTCATTGAAGAATTGAAGTGCATTGCCGACATTGCCGGGAACGATGTTCTCTGAAGTCATATTCGTGACTGTCATGTCATAGCCATTGCCGCTGAGATCAGGACTGATATCCCCATTGATTTCATCCAGTGGCCAGTAGCCCACCAGCAAATCATCTGCTGGCTTGCTGCTGGGGTCCGTCGGATCCGTGCCGCCGTCGATCTCTGACCCATCGGAAAACTTGTCGCCATCGCTGTCGCGGGAAAGTGGAGACGTGCCAGTATCCGCAGCGCTGATAAAGGTGCCGGTGTTGGTTTCGACACCATCGAGCAATCCATCACCATCTGTGTCAGGCTCACGCGGGTCGGTACCGGTGTCTGCAGCGCTTACCCAGATGATAGTTTTTGTTTCGACGTTGTCCTTCAGGCCATCGCTGTCGGTATCGTCTTTATTTGGATCTGTGCGGCGGGCAAATTCCTCGAGATTCGTGAGGGTGTCACCGTCTTCGTCTGCCGCAGGATCGGTGACATCATTGGCCTCTTCCCAGGAATCTGGCAGGCCATCTTCATCTTTGTCTGGATTCTCGCGAGCCAACAGGGTGCCCTCAAATAGCTGGGCGACCTGGCCTTCGCCGAGGGCACTTTTGAAAAGGACGACGTCATCGATTTCTCCTTTGAACCAGTGGGACTGCGCTGCACGGAGAATGCCGCCAACAGAAGTGGTATTCGTAACTCCTGGCGCATAGGCATCGTAGAATTCAAAAAATTGCTCATCCAATTCACCATCAATGTAGAGGAACGCTTCGTCTTCATCTCGCACCCAGACGATGTGGTGCCAGTCGCCATCAAATCCGTCACCGAACGAATGTTGGTGTGGTGGCCCACCTCCGTTACGCAGGAATATGTCCACGGTCGCATCGGAATTGGCATTGTGCGTGCCGATGTTCAGCAGAGGGTCGCCGGTGAACTCTGAACCTTCTGAGAATACGCGGCGATCAGAGGCGTCCTGGTCTTCATAATTGCCCTTCACCCACAGGGCGATGGTGTGTTGCTCGTGTTGACCGATAGGCAGGACTTCGCCTTCCTCGTGAATGCGGGTCAACATGGTGCTGCCATCAAAGGTGAGTGCGCTGCCGATTTGCCCGGGCACCAGGTTCGACGCATCCATGCCGTTGAGATCGATATCGAAGCCATTGCCGCTGGCGTCAGGAGTGGTGTCACCCGTGATTTCATCCAGTGGCCACCAGGCGACGACCAGAGCGCTCGTATCAGGGATGCTGTTTTCATCCGTTGGATCATCGACACCATTTGCCGCTTCCCATGAGTCGCGCATGCCATCTTCGTCAGCATCCGGACTAAATCCCTCAAGCAATGAACCATCCATGAGCTGTGAGATTTCTTCTACAGTCAGCACGCTTTTAAAGAGTGCCACGTCATCGATGTCTCCTGTGAACCAATGAGAAACTGCGGCGCGGGCGATGCCTCCGATCGATGTCGTATTGACGTTGTCGGCAAAGACGTCGCGAAAAATCAGTTCGCTGTCTTCTGCTCCGTCAATACTTCGTCGTCTCTGATCAGTGCGATGTGATGCCATTCTCCGTCGAATCCATTCTCGAAACTGAATTGGTGCCCGTCGGTTGCGTTTCCTCCATCGCGCAGAAAAATATCGACCGTGGCATCAGCGGCATCGTTTTTGGTGCCAATGTTAAACAAGGTGGAGCCACCAGAGTCGGAGGCTTCCGAAAAAACGCGCCGGTCACCGTCCTGGCCATCAAATTCACCCCGCACCCAGAGTCCAATGGTGAATTTCGCATGCTGGGAAATGGGAAGATCCGCTCCCGGGTCACTTGTGAGAACGAGCATGTCGTCGAATCCATCAAACGACAGCGCGCCGTTGACTTTGCCCGTCGTCAGGCTGTCATCGTCCATATCACCTTGCACTGCGATATCGAATTGATTGCCGGATTTGTCGGGCGTCGTTTCGTCGGTGATTTCATCCAGCGGCCACCAGGCAACTAGATCGACATCTGCCACTGCCGAATGCATGGTCGAAGAAAGAGCTGCGAGAGAAATAGCGAACAGTTTTAACAGGGGAGAGTTTATCATTGAATCAAAGGGAGAGGATCGATGAAATGGACGTTTCCAGTCGGGCTCTAAGCACTTTTTGTAAAGACGAGAGTGGCAAGTATCCAGAGCTGTTGGCCCTGATTCAGTTGGCTTTCATGAACGCTACGATGTCCGCGACGTCCTGAGCGGTGAGCCCTAACTGATCGGCATTGAGCATCAGTGACCGCTTCATTTGCCTCTTGTATTCGATCTTATCCGCTGGCACCAATTGCGTGACGCCACCCATGCTTTTGATGATGGCAGGATCATTGCCGCTGAGCAGCAAGCCGTGGATCAATTTTTTGTCCGTCGTACGGATTTCAGTCGCGGTGAATCCATGGGAGATATCTGAACTCGGGTTGATGATCGAGTTGGCGATTACTTCGCGCGTTTGATTTTTGCCCCAACCGTCAAGTGTTGGGCCAACTTCAATGCCTGTGCCGCCGACCTGGTGGCACATGATGCAGCGGGTGATGGTCGCCTTGCCACGTTCTACGTCGCCAGCCAGTTTTAACACTTCAGCGACGTTCAATTTCTTCTCTGTGTCAGCTGGATCAGGTGTCACGATTTCGACCAGCTCGACCTTCTCTGGATCATACAAGCCGCGTTCCTTCAACTGCGCCAGCAGATCAAATGCGCGCCACTCATTGGATGATCGATGGATCAGCCACCACATCGCTTCTGCCTTAAGCGGTGCATCTGCGGCTGCCAGTTGCATCATTGCTTCGGCAGCGCCGTAAGTATTTACAAAGGCGATGCTGTTCGCCGCGTGCTTGCGCTGGTCGGTGGTCAGGCTGTCGCTCTTCGCACGGACCAGGAAATCGATGACTGCGTGTGCCGGGCGAAGGCGCCAGGCGATGTTGGTAAATGCCTTGCTCCAGCGAATGGGAGAAGCGGTGCCAAGTACTTCCTTGAGGACGTGGTAGAGTGGTTCTTCTTTTCCTGTAGCTCCAGTTCCCAGCGCTTCAAGATAGCTGCGATCACTGCCATCGTAGCCTTTCGCAACACTGATCAGAATCTCTTTTGCGGCATCGAGTGTCTGATCGCGCATCGCCAGGGCTGCCTCGCGCCGGACAGCAGGGTCGGCGTCTTTTGCCAGATGGCCAGCGCTGTCCATGAAGGGGAGGCCGGCACGTCGTTGCGCGCGGAAGGCGGTGATCCTGGCTTGCGGTGATCCTTGTTTCTCAGGCGAACCTGCTGCAGCGATGCCTTTCTCTCCCAACTGATATAGCAGGTGAATCGCCCGGCCCTGTATATACGGGTTGGAGTCCTTCAGGAGTTCGGCCACTGCTGCCACGGATGATTCGCCATTCTTCTTCAATGCTTGAAACCCTAACGAACGCACATTGACGGCTGGCGACTTCAGCGCAGCAATTTGCCCGTCGATCTTCGTCAGATCCAACTCGGGCACGACCGACTTAAAGCCTTTCGGAGCAATCCGGTAAATCGCACCTGCGCAGGTATCATCCAGATCCGAGTGACCACCCACACGTGGGTCAAACCAGTCGGAAATGTACAAAGCACCATCCGGCCCGACAGCGATATCAGACGGGCGAAACAAAGTTTTTGTTTCTTTGTTAGTGTTGCCTCCCACGAAGTCAGAGCCAGCGAATTCGCCAGCAGAATTGGTGGTGACAAAGTCGTGGCGCTCCAGCTTGAAGCCCGCACCTTCCAGCTCTGGTTGATAGGAGAAGACGGTGTTCCTGCCTGGCTCGCAGGCGAAGAATGTGCCGATCCTGTGATCGCCAAGCGCGCCTTGCTCGTAGAAGACATTGCCTGTCGGAGATCCGCCACCATAGACATCGCCTGGAGGAGCTGAGCCCGGATCTTCCTGACGCCATTCGGCTATGGCGGTGGTCTGCCCCGGCCGTTGGTCGGCACCCCACGAGCGTTGCCCGTCATTGGAGCAAAACCCAAAGTTGGCATATTCCATCACCCAGCTGACGCGACACGCTGGTGGATCATCATTGTCATTTTGAAATACGTCTCCCAGTGATGTTACCGACTGTTCATAGCTGTTGCGGTAGTTGTGCCCGATCACTTCGGCATCAGTGGCGTCAGGATTCATACGGACGGTGAACCCGCCAACGTAAGTGTGACCATCATCCGATGGCATTCCGGCATATTTTCCAGCGTCATGTGGAAAGGTGAAGGGGCCGATCGGCCCGGGACGGTAAGAACCAAAAACGCGGAACGTCTTTCCGCTTTTGTCTGTGAACATGCCTCCACAGTTACCGGAGTTGAAATACCATTTTCCGTCTGGCCCGACGGTGACGGAGTGCAGCGAGTGGTCGTGATTTTGCCCATTGAATCCCGTCAGTAGGATCTCCCGGGTATCACCTTTGTCGGCATCAAAGACCAGATCGCGATCGGCGTCAGTATAGACCAGCAGGTGCGGCGGCTGTGATACCACGACCTTGTTGTCAATCACCGCTACTCCTAACGGCGCTACAAGATCGGGATCCTGCACAAATGTATGCGTCGATTCTGCTTTACCGTCGTGGTCCTTGTCTTCCAGCACAACGATTCGATCTCCCTCTGGCCGACGCGCATGATGCCCGCGATAGCGCACCCCTTCAGCCACCCAGATGCGGCCTTTCAAATCAATGTCGATGTTGGTCGGATTGTAGAGCAGTGGCGAGCTGGCCCAAAGGCTGATCTCAAGGTCGTC
The DNA here is from genome assembly GCA_051270635.1 of Verrucomicrobiales bacterium. GTDB lineage: Bacteria > Verrucomicrobiota > Verrucomicrobiia > Verrucomicrobiales > DEV007 > JAGROY01. Next base: position 23,505 of record JBNMNB010000097.1, read on the forward strand.
TGGAAGTTCAAACAGAGGCAGCGGTACACTCTCGTGCGTGGCCTCTTCAAACGAAGGTTCCGAACGAACCACTCCAGCCAAAGCACACAGGGCAAAAGCTCCAGCAAATGTAGAACGAATCAAAGAAATAATCACGCCCGACGATCTCTCAAATTCATCCATGACGCAAGACCTCATGCATGGCGAAACCTGGCAGAACTGGCAGCAAGCAAGTCTTCAACTTGCTCTGCAATACCACGGTTACCATAATTTCGGTAACCTTCGGGTTTTCAGAAGCATATGAAATAAAAGAGAAGGCCAGTGGCGATAGTCGCACTGCGAACAAACCTGCAATCGCTTTCTGATTCACAAATGCGGAAATGTCGGTTAAGCATCGAAGTTCCCTATTCCATCTCACTGCACTCATTTTTCAAAAAACGGCACCCCGCCATGGACAATTCCGAATCTCTGGATCTCTCTCAACTGCATCTGACGCCAGATTGGGTCAAGCAAGCACCTGAAACCAACAAGTATGCTGACTACAAAGGCGAAGAACGTGGAGGTCGCGGTCGACATGATGGCGGCGGACGCGGAAACTTTGGTGGCGGCGGTGGCGGTGGACAAAATCGTGGACCAAGGCGCGACGGCCCCGGTGGTCCCGGCGGCGGTAGACCACCAGGTGACCGTGACCGACGCGATAATCGTGCCCCCGGCGCCAAAGGCCCCGGCCCAGGACCGGGAGGACCGGGTGCTCGCGAACAGGGTGGTGGTGGCCGTCCAGGCGGCAACGATCGCAGAGGACCAGGCGGAGGAAACCGACCCGGTGGACCAGGTGGGCCCGGCGGCGGCAATCGACAGGGTGGGGGAGACCGCCGTGGTGGTGGCCAATTCCGTGGTGGCAGAGGACGCGATCGCGATCAGTTTAGAGAACCATTGCTCGACGGAATCGAGGTGCGCTTCATTCCTGAAACTCCAGGAGTTGAGTCCCTGGCCCGCCAGATCAAAGCAACTGGACGCGCCTATTCTGTTTTCGATCTGGCAAAGCTGGTGCTTGGTGGACGCGAGCGCTATGCCGTTGAGTTCGTGCGCACTAAAGAGGCGCCGGATAGCCTGTACTTTTTCCAGTGCAAGCTCGATCAGTCACTCTGGCTTTCGAAAGAAGAAGCCCTGCGCCATGCCCTCGATGCGAAGGGGCTAGAGGAATACTACCTTGCTGAAGATGTCGAAACCGAAGGCCCAAAAGGGAACTTCACAGTGATCGCGGTCTGCGGCATGAGCGGCGTCCTCCTGGGGCCACCCAACCATCATGACTACCAGCGAGATCTAACGCGCCTGCATCAGGAGCGCTTCGCCAACATGCACATCGAGGGCTTCAAGCGCCGCATCCGCATGGAAAAAGACGAGGAAACGATCGCGAAATGGAAAGCGGAGAAGAGCAAGGAAACGCACTACACTTACCAGAAAACTGCCGAAGGCGCGGATCCCGTCATTTTGAAATCAACGGCAGAAATGGAGCGTCACTGTCGGGAACATCATCTGGATGATTTCGTCGCAGAGGCCAAAGCAGCCAAGGTGCCCGGAACGATTCCAGCCAAAGGACTAGCCGCCCCATTGCTTGCTCATTTGCGTAACGAACTGGAACAACAAAAACGGTTTCCGATGAATACAGTCAAAGGGCTATGCCGACAGCTCGAAGATCAGGGGCTGAAGTTTTTCAAAGACGAAGACGGCAAGAAAAAGAAAACCACCTACGTCTGCCGTTCGCGGCCACGCGCCTTGCAGGGTGCGTCTGGTTTGTCCGATCGAATCAGGAAGATCGTTGGCATGGTGCGAGACAATCCCGGAATCGATTACGCCTTGGTGGTCTCTAACATGCTTCCAGGGCAGAAGCTCTCCACTGCTACAACCAATGCAGCAAAAAAGAGCACCGATGCCCGAAAGGGACAATCAGGAAAAGCGAAAGCGGAGGCAAAATCACCACAGCCACAGCAACGGAAAATAAGTGAGCTCGCAGAGCCTGCTAAAGTAACTGAGCCTACGCCAGAAACGCAGACAGCTGCCGTATCAGAACCGGAAACCGCCCCGACGCCAACACCCGTAACAGCATCCGAAAAGACCGAACCTACCACGACTCCTGCAGCTGTTGAATCGACTCCAGAGTCGCCGGCAATTTCCACACCGGAGGCAAAAACAGCACCCGCTCCGAAACCTGAGGAAGTAGCCAAACCAGCGGAAAGTCACACAGAAACAGCCACCGCTTCACAGTCCGATCAAGCCCCGGCAGCGGCACCCGACACGAAGCAAAAAGCGGAAGTTAAAACTGAAACGGCAGCACCAGCATCTCAAGCACCAGCATCTCAAGCACCAGCATCTCAAGCACCAGCATCTGAAACGGCAGCAGAGGCACCTATCGAAGGCCCCTCAGAAGCCGAGATTGGTATTCTCAAAGATTTGCGCTGGCTCATTCGTGAAGGCTACGTCGTGGAATACTCCAGTGGTGCGATGCGACTCGCTCGAAATTCACCACCAAAGAAGCGACCAGCAAAGAAAAAGAAAACCGCCAAGCCAGCAACAGCAGAAGGCGGCAAGCCCGGCGCTCCAGCAGCGCCATCAGATGGCACACCTGCAAAAGCTGCAACGAGTCCGCCAGCTGCGAGTCCACCAGCTGCGAGTCCACCGGTTGCGAGTCCACCGGTTGCGAGTCCACCGGTTGCGAGTCCACCGGTTGCGAGTCCACCGGTTGCGAGTCCACCGGTTGCGAGTCCACCGGTTGCGAGTCCACCGGTTGCGAGTCCACCGGTTGCGAGT
>JBNMNB010000098.1:0-26019 GCA_051270635.1 Verrucomicrobiales bacterium
ACTACCGGGATGCAGCATGAAATCGCGATGATTCGAGTTTCCGGACAGTACGGGAACCATGCAGTTTAAAGATCAGCGGGCGAAACTCCGTTTGCGAGCGCTGTGATCTGCTTTTGGGTAAGTGAAGTCTTGAAGACGGCGAAATCGTCGATCACGGCCGAAGGATTGAGATCGCCGGTGTTGCGTCCGCCGATGTAGCCATCTAGGAAATCATCGGGCAGCGGTGCTGCGTCATTGCCACTCTTAAATTCGATTCCATCGATATAGATCTTCTTCTGTACGCCGTCCTTCCAGAAGACGTAATGGTGCCATTTGCTATCGTTCCAGGCGAAGTCCCCGCCCGTCGCAATATCGGTTGGGTCGCCACTGATCCGATGACCCGTCTCCGCATCGCAGCAGATTGCCGTGTCATAGTAGATGTTCCCGTCGCTCCAGGGGAGATGCGCTTGGATGCCGCGGTTGTTCCACTTCGAAGCGGGTGAATTGAACCAGAATGCGCTTGAGTTTGGTGTGTCGTTGTTTTTTTGCCAAAGCACAACCGAAAGCTTATCGACAGCGGCGGCCTGGTTCATGAAGCCTGCGTCGGCGATGTAAACCGGACCTCCTTCTTGGACGAAGAGGAGCGCCTTGTCATCGGGATGGCCGCTCCGACCATCTACATAAGTGGGGCCGTTGATCGTTCCGATGTCATCGCCCGAAACCAGATCCGTGACGTGGTCAGGGGTCTCGTCATCGTCCAAATTCAAGTAGACAAGTAAATCAGCGTGCAGTTTTGGTGGTGTAGCCCGGATAACCGTCAGCGTATAGGCTTTCGTCGCTCCATTCTCCGCAACAACGGTGATCTCGAAGAGGTTCTCGCCCACCACTAGGGCAAAGTCTCCTGACGTCGAGTCGAACCCAACTGGTCGTCCATTTACCAGAGTGGTTCCGGTTGAGCCGTCCGCCGGTGCTGCTTGTATTGCAGCCGAGCTAACGTTTGCGGGTAAATGAGCTTCATAGTTTGTCGTGTCGGGATCGAACGCTGGCTCAATGGGTGCCAATATGGGGCCGTGCGGTACTCCGGTGACCGCCAAGAAAGCGAGGTCCGTATTTGAGTTTTTCGGGACAGGAGTTAGTCCGACCAAGCTCCCCGGAGTTGCTTCACGTTTTGCCAGTCTACCGATTTGCTCCTCGCTTAGCGGCGTTCTGAAGACGGCGAAGTCATCGATGATCGCCGAAGGATTGCCGTCACCTTCGCCTCGGCCCCCTATGTATCCGTCTAGAAAGTCGGTCGGCAACGGCGACGCGCCGTCCGCGCTCTTGAATTCGACACCGTCGAAATAGACTTTTTTGAGCCCTGCATTCTTCCAGAAAACGTAGTGGTGCCATTGGGCGTCGTTCCAAGAAAAATCGTCTCCATTTACTTCGGCAGCCGGATTGCCGACGACTCGGTGGCCGGGGCCATCTTCACAACACACAGCAGTATCGAAATAAATACTGCCATCGCTCCAGGGAACGTGGGCTTGGACTCCCCGATGGTTCCATTTCGAGTTGGGGGAATTGAACCAGAAAGAACTGGAGTTTGGCGTTGCGTTAGTTTTCTGCCAGAACGAAACGGAGAGTTGGTCTACGGCCGCGGCTTGATTGAGGAATCCGGCATCCGAGATGTGAACCCCGCCGCCCTGAGGGGCGAAGAGAAGGGCGCGATCTCCTGCTTCACTGCTGTGGCCACCGACATAGCTTGGGCCGCTGATGATACCCCTTACCTGGCCACTAATGGAATCCATGGCGTGGCCCGGTGTGTCTGAATCGTCGAATTTGAACCAGACGAGAAGATCCGTGCTAGGTAGAGGGATGGGATGGAGTCCATCCTGTCTTAGGATATGGATCTGACCTCCCACGCTAATCGCACCTGCCCGAGCGATCCCGTTATTCGGCTCAGTGATCACGGTCACCCAACCATCTTCCTTGCCGCCCACCGGCCGGTCCGACGATCGCACCTTCACCCAATCGAGATCTTCGTCGATTGACCAGTCTCCGTTCGAAGTGATCGCGATGCGATAGCTGCTCCCTTCCGCATTCGATTTTTGATCCTGAGAATCGAGCGTGGTGATGGGCGCCGCAGCCTCTTGCGTCAAGGTGTGAGTCACAACTCGATCAGAGAGCGAATTGCTGAAACTCAATCCGATGAAATCGATATCACCTTGGCGTGGAATCGTTGTCGGATTCGACAGCACAGTAATCACGGCTTGGCCATCGAGTTTCTGCACGTCTACCCATGCTGGAAGTTCGCCGAATCGCCACTCCGTATTGGCTCTGACATCTATCTGGTAGACGGCGCCGGATGCTTCGATGGAATGAACTTCCGGGCCGATCGAGACAATAATGGGAGCGGCCAATTGCTTAAGATAATGAGCGACGCCGTCAATTCTAATGGTGGCAGTTCGATTCGTTACTTGAATGTTTTCCTTCACGGTCACAATTATCTCGGCATCTCCGATCCCCTCAAAACCGCTGACCTCCACCCAGTCCTCACTCTCCTCCAGCATCCAAATGTTGGTGGACAGAACGGACAAGGCGTAGGTGCCTCCGGTTGACTCGATCGTGTGGCTGGAAGGAGTGACTTCCGTAAAGGCTTCTTGCGCACGTTGCATGATAGTGTGCGTAACGTTGTCGATGGAAATAGTTGCCTCGCGAGATTGTGCCAATGGATTTGACGCGATGGTGACCTGGATTTTCTCGTTTCCGGTTCCCGTAGCTCGTTCGAATTCCAGCCAGTCGGCGTTCTTGGACAGTTGCCATGCTTCAGAAGAACCAATCTGGAGCTGATACGTGCCTCCCGCTGCGCTAATGATTTTTAGTTTCGGCGCCAGCGTTTTTCTCCGAGTTGGCGCATCAAAGGCGGGACGGCGGTGGTAGCTGGCCAACGTAAACCGTCCATTCCGTTCTGGGTTTGCTCCATTCTCGATCCGTAACGCCCCGAATTCGCCATAACCGTATTGGTGGAGGTTGGCGAAGACCGCGGCGGATTCTCCCGTTACCTCCAAGTACCCGCCCGGCTGTACCGTAATCACTGGCGCCGCAATCAGCCCGTTCTCAATAGTAACTCTACCTGAAATCTCCAGCTCATGGTTCGAGTAAATTCGGGCGGATCGAGTTGATCGAATAGTGACGTTGTTCAACACGGAGACCTGCCTCTCTCCAATCTCAAGAGAGCGAAGGAAAACTGTGTCTGCTTCGATTTCGGCATTAGCGATTGCGAACGCAGCAAGGTTATCGAGGCGAATCTCACCGTCTGAGTTGAGAGGGACGTTGAGGATCGTGCTGGGCGGATTCGGTTTGCTTGTTCCAATGAGTGCAACGGATAGAGAGTCCGGTTGGGTATCGGCCAATCCATCGATTGCGATTTTGTGCAGAGCGGTGCAGCGGCCACCAATGATCGAGGTCTGCGCTGCCTCCATTTGAACAGCCGTGTTTGCGAGAATGTTCGTCGATTCGAGTTCCAGGTTTCCACCCGGAACGGCAAATCGGATGTACCCGAGCGGACTTCCTTGCGGATCTGTGGATAGCGAAAACTCCGCGAACGGGTCACTAAGAATTTCACCAGTGGATTCGAATTGAGAACCACTAATTCGAATCGAGTTTCCGGCGACGAATTCCAAGCTATGAGCGACCAGATTGGAGTCGCGGGCGGCGACATCAGTTGGCGAACGCAGACCGGTTGGGAATGTTACTCCAGGAGCATTCGCAGATCGACTTTCGTGCTCGCGTATCCAGGGAAAGGTGCCCGTGCGACCAATCGTCGTGCCTGACGCACTAACACTGACCATCCCAGGATCGTAATCCACCCAGTACGTGCCCGTTTGGGCTCCATCGTTGGGAAGCCCAACGAGTTCCGTTCCATTTTCAGTTGTTTGATCCGAATAAAGAGAGGAGTCATGAATAGTGAGTCCCTCTGGAGGCACCGAGACAAGCCCAAACTCAGTAGAATTGCTATCATCTAGGTCTTGCAGCGGGGACAAATCAACGTTCCTAAGCAATTCATCAAGCTTACCTCCGCTCAGGGTTTCCCGATAAATGGATCCATTGAATTCAGGGCCTGAAAGGATCGTTTTAGGGGCCAGCTTGCTCGTCCGAAACCGCGCCAACTCAATCCCATCGGTCTTGGAGACAAGAGTGAACGTAGGGTCGCCGTCGATTAGCGGAAAATCAACGACTTGTGCAGTTCTGCCGACAGTTCCGTATCGAGCCACGTAGGATCGGCGGCACTCGTCGGGGTTTCCTTTCAGAGTAGGGTAGAAGTTTGCCGAGGGCCAAGGCTTGACCATCGAATAGGCATCGCAATAAAAACCGATATTACTAAGAAATATTGTGTTTCCGAACGAGGCTTCCAAACTCAGACTTCCCGCTGTGTCCAATGGCATGACGGAATAGCCCCTTGCCTCATTGATTTTGGTTGATTCAAGATCTTCAAATTGCCGAAAAAAGAGAGGATCGGACGGAACCAATGTTCCTCCTTCGCTAAAAAAGTCACCAAAGCTCGACCCCTCATTGACCAACCCAGCAGGGAAAAGGACGCTTTGCGTGACTCTGAATACGTCCGCCGATTGTGGGTCGAGATCCGTTGAGAAAACAGGGTGAGCCGTCTCGACTTTGATGGTAAGATTGTCAAGATGTTGTATTTGGCCGGTGATTCGATTATTGGCGCCGACCACAAACCGTCCGGAAAATCCAGGCCATTCAATGGGAATATTAATGAGGGTACTTCCTTTCCACGAGAGAGTGAACTGCCCTTGGTCCAATTTGGCATTGAACCTTGCCCAGCCGAGGAATTGTTCCGGTTGTTGGGAGGAAAAAGGACCAGTCTGCAGCGAAGTCGGATCTAACCCATTGCCATTGATCGTTGCCGCCTCGACTTCGGCAAGGAGTACCCGATCAAGCCAAACGCTAATCCCAGCAATATCTCCTGTGCCATCAGATCGATAGTCGATGCCAATGGACAAGCCCGTGTCCGTGCCTTCTTCGATGACATCATCGAACACAAAACCCGGTGCCAACAGTGCGGCAAAACCGCTGCCGCGTTCTCCCAGCAAAACGTCGTCGTCTTGCCTTACAAGATTAACGCTCATGCCACCATCTGGGAACTGGGATCCGCCCACTCTGGCATCAAACGAAAGTTCGAAACCCGAGACCATATTGCCCTCGGCGAGGTCCGGAAGAACGATGACGCTTCGAGCGTTCGAACCGGTGCCGGTGAGGGCAAGGAAGTTGGAATCGCCCACGCCTCCACCAATTTCGATTCCAGCGCTTGCCACTTGATTCGCAATTACTTCAAGATTGGGATCCGACTCGAAATCAAGCAAAGATGTGTCAGCAGAGGGGGTTGTGCTGGCATCAAATTGAAGATTGTCGAGGTGATGGTAGCGCGTCGATTGCGATGTGGATCCGCTGGCGATAAGTCGAACTGGAGAGGGGCGCCACTCTACGGACTTTTCGATGACAGTCTTGCCCTTCCAATTGATACGTAAAAGACCATTGTCGTTGAGTGCCACTTCCAATCGGGCCCAACCAAGCGCGCCCAGTGGATCGATCGGATTCAGCAAGCCGGTTTGCAGTGAGGTTGGATCGCCGATAGTGCCGTGGTCGGTTGGTGCAATGTATCCTGCTACGTGGCGACCATCTATTCGTACCGAGAGAGAGTTTCCCGAGAAGAAGACCGACAGGCCCGTTAGTCCCTTCTCTCCGGAGCCTTTTGGTTCATGAAGTAAAGGATCGCGCGCGCGTGCGACACCCAAGAATAGTTCTTCGCCCGGGTTCGCGGTACCCCCTCCCATTCGGATGTCGACCGTCAACCGAAAAGAAGTGACCGGTGCGCCGGCCGAATCGTCAGGCAGGATAACGGTTGCGTTCGAATCCGGAGTAGCGTCCGTCAATTGAAGGTAGCCGGAGTCACCTACCCCGCCACGATCTACGAGCACCGTTTGGACAGCGTCGTTTGAGATCACTTCGATCCCCGGATCGGCCCCAAATTCAAGTGTCGTTGATACCGCATTTCCACCTGGAGAACCAAATCGATAATAGAGTGGTGTGACCGCCTCAGGATAGTCCTGGCGGTCGGGAAGAACCGCCGTGGAAACCAACCCGGTGCTATCGATCTCATAAGAGATGTCCGTTGGATAGTACGGTCTCTCGCCCACGCTATGATTGGACACACCGAAGTAGTAGGTGCCAGGATACTGGTATCCGGGGACCGTGGGCCCTTCCAGGGTAATTGAGCGGAGGTTGCCAATGTTGTCGATACCTGCCGTGTAGTCAGAGCCTGCTTTGTTTACGACATCCACTCCGATCAATTGACTCAGGTCAAAGAGCGGAGCCGGTGCGGAATTGGGCCGCTGCTCTCCGGTGTCCTTGCCTGGCTCTGAATACGGCGGATTCGCGATGAGATTTTGAAGTTGATTGTACTGTTCTAGGTGGGTGATTCCGTCTTCATTTTTCTCGATGGCATCGTCCTCTTTGAACGGACTCAGGTGCTCGAAAATGGTCTCATAGAGATCGTCTATCCCATCACCGTCAGCGTCTCCGGGATTCAAGTAACTGGATTCCGTAATCGTGTAGAACGCCCGTCGAGTTTCATCGGGAATAATGTTCGAGAAGGTGTTAGGGTCAAGAGTCGCCGGAAAGCGCATCAACAACGGGACATTCTCGGAGCGCAAATCCTCGGAACGCCAAAACACGTAGTAGTAGCCGTCGCTCGAGGTGTAGTCTAACCGGATCTCGCGATTGTTCGTGAGTTGAATCGCTTCAACTGTAAATTCTCCAGCTTTAGATGGAAATAGAGAAAGCGCGGTACACCCCAAGATTGCTACCCACCTGACGATTGAGAGAGCCGCTTGCGCCGAAGCATTTCCAAAATTCTTTTTCACGTTCTGGAGGAGATTACCGGATGGTGGTTGCGCTAGTCGATTTAAAAATCCGGTAGAACACAACTCCCCCTAGTGTCCGAAAAATCAATTACAGCAAAGGCCGCTGAGGATCAATGCGTTGAATGCCGCAAGAATTCTACAGGCACGACCGTTCGAAACCGCCCAAAACCGTTATGCTGCGCGTATACCCATTCGGAATCCACACGGGCACGGATTCCGACTGGGCAGCAGAAAACATAACTCGCGTAGGGGCGTTCGCGATTAACGGGGTGCGGTTCGTTGGCGTCGAGTGCGGGCACGTTCTGTGAGCAGGGAAAGCGCAAAAAAGGCCAACCAAGAGGCACGAAGACGGCTTTCGTGGGTCGGCTGAGACCGAGGATCTGGCCCCCTCCATTGTTCGCTGAAAAGCCTTTGTTTACAGGTTCGGCTGAGTTTTTGCACCATACGCGTGCGCACAGCCGAATCAGGTCCTCTCCGTCAAACTGCCAGTCCACATACTGGAACCCATGTTGGGCGGAGTCTGGGTGATACCACACTACCGAACGCACGGTACACTTTTCCAGGTCGGGTGAAAAGATTAGGGCAAGCGTATTTCTTGTGCGCTCTGGTTACTACTGCGATGTGGTTTCGGAATTCAGTTCGACAATGACCAATATCGCCCCGAAACCGGTCGAATCGGATGGTGAATTTTTTGCAACCTCTCGAAAAATCGATTACTCCGGTCGACGGGTCGAACATCAGCCGTTTCCCATCCTCGCTGACTTTCACCGGAGCTGCCTTGCCTCCGTCAGTGCAGTGCACTCGAAGAACGTTGACTAGGTGCTGGTAGAACCCTTTTGGTTGGACATGTAATTCGAAAATTCTTCTTCGTCGCTGCGTCCTCGTTCGAGCCGATAGACGGGCAGCTGTCCATAGTTCTTTGGCAACTTGGCCACACCTTGATATTCGAATCGGTAGGCGTTCTTTTCTGGGAGGCAGGCGAGAAGGGCGGCGAATTCTTCGGTGGCCAGTATCTGGCCGCTTTCGGCAATGGGTTCCAGCCGGGCGGCACGTACCACGTGATGGCCAATAAAAGATTCTGCCTTGATGACGTCGTCCCACCCAATGATAACTGGGCCAGCGTGCAGACTTATTCTAAGCGCTATCGGTGAGGCTGTCTCTTGGATCCCGGTTTTGCTGTTCGATTCCCCGTCATTCTCGGAGATGACCAGTGCATCCTGCGACCATTCTCGAAGCGACAGCGCTGCACTCGCTGCGTCCGCGGGGCTGACGAAAACCGCAAAAAGCGCATCGCCCCAGGTGTTCAGAGAAATGGCCCCGCTGCCTTCTGCACGGAGAATGGCGGCACTACCTTTCGAAAACCGCGAGAAGAATTCGGGCAGGTGATGGTCAGGGATCTTGCTGTATCCGGCGATGTCAGCGAATAGGAACGAAAGAATGGCACGTTTGCCTGGTTGCAATTTTCCGATTTCCGGCTGTTGCTTCATAGTGTGGTTATCGGGTTCACTACAAGTGGATCGTTATCGGTCGTTCTACACAACTCAAAAAAGTCGCCAGTTCCACCCGGCGTAGGCCCATCGATATCGGATTCATCCCAAACGACCAGAGGCTGCAGTCCAATTCCAAGATGGGAGGAACGCAACGTGGCCATGCCGAGTAGCACTCTATTCGTATAGGCAAAGTGGGCAGCGAGATCTTCCACCAAACTGCTTTTACGGATATTGTCCGGGGCTTCCTCAGTTGATTGAGTTTTCACCCACTCCAGGGGCTTCAGAGTTCGCGCCGCCCTGGTCAATGTTTCGAATCGATTCACCCAGATTTCGCCCGCCGGCGCGACACAGCGTGAAACCGTTTCGTGTTCTCCGAATGGCATCACCAGATGCAGCGTGCCTCCGAGCTCGATGACAGCTTCCGCGAACAACAGGTCGCCGCCAGACGATACAGAGCAGTAACCGTCAGTGATCCCATGCTTGCTGAGGTGATCCACGATTCGAGCTTTGACTCGCTCTGCGTTGGCCACTGGAAACCGAATGCTTGTCGACTCGGCAGCATCGAACATGTGTCCGGAAAAAACCCAGACCGGGGGAAGCGCGAAGCATGAGTCCAAGTGATTCGGCGGAAGCCCGATGCCCTCCAGCAACATCTTGCATACTTTAGCGTTTGCGGAGATGTCCCCAAGAGCTGTGGGGGCCAGACCACGCATTTGAGAATAATGAGAGGAGGCTTCCTCAATGTTTCCGCCCACAAGGGCCATTTCTGCCAGGTTGGTCTCCCACCAGAACCTGTCCGTGTCCGACATTGGAAACTGGTCAGGAAGTTGCATCAAACGCTCCCACATAGCATGCACCCGACTTCGGTAGTCTTCTGCACGCTTCACATCGTTGCCCAGGAACGAAAACTGTGAGACCTGATTGGCGAGATAGCCAAAGTCCGTTGCCTCCAGCGTGGTTTGTGGTATCCGGCCATCCCAGAATGTAAGCCATCCCTTTTCCGCCCAATCTGCGGCCGAGCGGAAAAGTGCCTGTCGCTCGACGGGATCCACAGAATCTTTCCCCAAGTCCCGGAATGTTCTCGCCAACAGGCCGTAGCTGGCGGTCGTGTTGACTTCGGAACTGGAGATCAGCCGTTCCATGGTGGTTCGAGCTTCTTCAGTGCTGCCACTCCTGGCCAGCGCCAGCGCTCGTAGCCGCTCTAGCTCGTAGATCGGGAAATCGCACTGTCTTGCCAGTTCGATACCCGAGGACGCCAGGTCATACGCGGCGAACACATCGCCGTCTTCCGAGAGGGCGCGTTGCGCAAGGGCCTCGAGACATGCCGGCACCCATGCCTTCAGCAACGAGGGGTCACGATGCCAAAGGAGACCGAGTCCTGCCGCTTCTGAAACATGCGCCAGACAACCCGCCGCAGAGCGCAGGGTGGAAATATTGTCTTCTTTGCTTGGATGCATGGCTGGGCCAGGAATTTCCATCCCCTCAATAGCGAGACGGTCCTGCTAATCTGCCGTACCCCTGGGAGTATCGCAACGGTGGAATTGAATCGCGGTTTCCCCTGATTTACTTCGCAGGCTCCTTCATGGGGAGAGAAACTGAGAACCTCTTGGACGTCTCAGGATCGCCCAGCTCCAGAAGGACTTCGGGCCCTGTATGGTTCGCCAGTATTGCCTTCAGTTTGCCAAGAGTATCGATGGGAACACCCAATACGGAAATCACCACCATTCCTCGCCTAAGTTTTGCCTTTTTTGCGGAAGGACTGGTCACACGGTCGATCATCAAGAGCGGCTGCAATTCGCCGAAACGATTCTGCAGGGACACCTGCGCGATGCGCACTCCTTCGATTTCTCTATTAGATTCCTTGTCCGTCAGGTCGGTCTCGAATCCCGCCGCCTGGAACGCGGAATCTTCGAGGTTTCCCAACACCACTGAAGCCTGCTTTTCCTTCCCTTTCCTGACCAGGGTGAGGTTTATCTTCGCTGCGGGTCCGCTCAACGAGACGATTTGACGGAATTCGCCGACATTGTCGATCGGCTCTTCCCCGAGTTGGATGATAACGTCTCCCTTCTTGAGACCCGCCGCCTCAGCGGGGGACTCCGATATGACTTCCAGGATTTCAACTCCGGGTACCTTAACTGATCGCATCACCTTTTCCGTGCGGTTGTCCAGACGACACCCTAACCAACCACGTTTGACTCTGCCATTCTGAATGATTTGATCGACAATCGTTCGAGCCAGATTGGACGAGATCGAAAAACCAATTCCGATGTTGCCGACCGCAGCAAGGTTCGTTGGGCTATCTCCTCCATCAGATACTTCAGAAAGAAGAATGGACTGATTGAATCCTACGATTTCACCTCGTAGATTGATGAGAGGTCCACCTGAATTACCAGGGTTGATCGCAGCATCAGTCTGGATGAAATCCTCGTAGAGCAGTCCCGATCCATATCGGCGATTGAGGGCACTGACGACGCCCAATGTCACGGTCTGTCGGTATTCCAGACCGTGCGGTGCGCCGACCGCTAGCACCAGGTCGCCCACACGTAGCTTCCCGCTGTCGCCCAGTTTCGCCGGAGGAGCGATTCCGGAATCTATCTTGAGTACCGCGAGATCGGTTGCCGGATCCCAACCAACCAGCGTGGCATCGCGGAACTCGGGCTGCTCTCCTACCGTCACTTTGAAGAATTTACCGCCGATGGGCTGCTGCCGATCAGAATCCCACATTGAGGCGACTACGTGATGATTGGTCACAATGTGCCCGTCGGTATCGATCAAGGCTCCGCTTCCGCTGCCCAGTGACTGGAGAACGCGCCCGCCGAACTCAAAGATTGCTCCAGCAGTCGACATGCGCGTCCTTTCGCGGGAGCTAAGTTCCTCCTTCCAATACTTGCTGTCTTCTTCGGAGGCTTCGCCAAGATTAAGAATTGTTACGGTCGATGGAGCTATCTTTTCGACCGCATCGGCGAAGCTGATCGTCGAATAAACTTCTGCCGTTTTTCCAATTGTTTGCCCGGAACTCTTCTCCTCGCCATTCAGAGGACCAATCGATCCCAGTCCAGCAAGGATACCTGCAACGCCAATCGAAAGACACTCGGTGCGGCCCAGCCGAGCCTCCTCAAATACATATTTTAAACCCCTTGATCCAATCATGATCTTTCTACTAGCAAATACCTCGAATCACCGCAATCCTGGATTTAGTTCTACTGAACCGCTCTTCTTGGCTTCTTCCTGGCGTTTGCCACTTCTTTTGATTTTTGGCTTTTGACCTTTGTGACCTATTTCGGTATTCAATGCCAATGAGCGAACCTGAATTGAAAGACCAGACGGAGAGTGCCCCTGAGATGTCCTTGCGGCTTGATTCCCATTTTCTCATGGATTCCAATGGGAAAGTCTATGAAATCCCGGCAAGTGATCTCGACGGATACTGTGTCACACCTGAGCGAGAGAAGGAAATCGGCCATTTGCCCTTCGACGTAAAGTCGTTCGTCAGGATTCTTGAGTCTGCACACGGAGAGTCGGGCGAAGTTGAAGGACACCACCTCGTTCAGGATTCCGCCGGCGGAATGTGGACGGCTCACACGGACTGGCAGTACGGCGCGTTTATTGATCCCAGCGATGGTTCCTTTTGTGTCGCCTTTCACCGTCATCCTCATGGTGACATACAGGTCGAGGTTGCAGAAAAGGGCGAATTCGCCTGATGCCCATAACATAACTTTGGACGCAAGTTTGAGGATCGGCAGATCCGAGTGTAGGCGGTCTGGCGTCGACCGCCCCGAAGGAGGTAGGCACGCACTTCGAAAGTTGCTGCCTTGTTCGTCCATGAATCGTCCTTCGATGTACCACTGAGCTAGATTTTTCTGCTCCAGCAGCTTTCCGTAGCTCTCTGGCGAGGCCTGCTTCAAGTTCTGGATGAAGCCCTCTTCGTCCTGCCGCCAGTAGGCAATTACGGTGGGATGCTCACCGCCGGATGCCTCCCGCACCGCCAGCATTAAGTCGAACGCGTGCTCGTGCCGCCACGGTGAACCCCGCCACCAGAACAGAGGGGCTGATCGCTCAATTCCGATCCCAGTCGAGACCACAGGATGAACACCGCGACATCGATGCCGTGTTACTCTGTTGAGGCGAGACATCAATGCTTAGCGCCAGATCGTCCCCCATGACGATCTCCGGTTTCGTCTGTTGTCGTAATACCGGGACAAACTTTCTCGACCACCTGCCGAGCCTTGCCACGCTCCTCAGCGACGTCATTGGGACTGCTAATGAAAAAACGGATCGTCTTGTCCTCGCTCACGCTCATCGAGCCTCCCTTCTATCGATTCTCGCGCCGCCAATCAACTATCTGTGAGTGGGGGCGCGTTTTGTGATGTGTTCAGGAAAAATCCTCCTTTCTGCGCAAGAACGAGTTGGTCGGTGGTCTTTCAGGTAACGAGACGCTGCGTCACTCAATCATCCGACGCCGCACTTCACTGCAAAACAAACCTGAAAATCAAACACACACACCAAAACAAACTCATGAAAACATCTACAAATCCACTCCGTCGCCTTGCTGTTCTTGCTGCTACATTAGTTACTCTCGCTGGAGCTGCCTTTGCTGGTCGCGGTTCAGATGTGGAACTTCTTGGAGAAGGGGACAGCATGACTTACACTATCTGGCTTAGTGCAGGCGATGATTTTGAGGCCGCCGCTGAGGGTGATGAAGACGCCCTGGACATCGACATGATCGCCCGCACGCCTTCAGGCCGCGTGATCGACGCCGATACCCTGAGTGACGCCGAGCCGGTGGTAGCTTTCCGCGCTCCTTGCTCAGGCTATTACAAGATCGAGGTTCGGATGGTCGATACCTACTACGGTGTCAACAGCTACATGGCTTTCGAATACGTCCGGTGGTAGCGGTTGGCGACAGTCAGCCAATCATCGGTTAGCGCCGATGAAGGATGGAAAGGCGAGCCGGTCGGGATTATCCCGGCCGGTTTTTTGCATCACTGGGAGTGATGATCGTAGCCCGCTACTTCCTCACCGTCGCTGTAATTACCTCACCAGATGAGAATGCGAATCAACTTATCGACTTATTCACTGATGGCAGGAGATGATTCCTTCAATACAGCAGACAGCTTCGAAGTTTTTTCTTCAATTCTGCGCAAGTCTGTCCCGCTCGTTGGTCTCATTGATACGCAATGATAACGACATGGTTGGTTCGTTGCTTCCACTACCACTGAAAATAACCAAACACACAACTAGAAAGACCATCACGATGAAAACCAAACTTGCTTCAAAACTCCTTCTTGCCGCCTCTCTTTTCACCGCCGCGTTGTCCTTTGCGGCTCCCGCCAAGGCACAGTCGATTGAAGATGTTATTGCCCTTGAGCAGCTTCAGACTCGCATGGTGCACACGGCTGCGACCTACGCGAGCAGCTACGGCTGGTATTTGCACGACTTCGAAGCCGATTTCATTCGGGAAGGTTCCAGCCACTCTTACGCGGTGCATCTTGATGCCGGGGATCAAGTGGTGTTCCGCGCCATGGGCGATGCCGACGCACTGGACGTGGATTTGAAAGTGGTTGATTCCCGGGGTCGCCTTATTCGCCAGGATGTTGATGGAGATGAAACTCCGTTTGTGAGCTTTACTGCCCGGCGCTCCGGCACTTACACAGTGCAGGTTTCGCTTCCGGAGTGTACGGCCAACGGTTCTTACTGCGGACTGATCTTTGCCGAGAAGTAAGGGCGGAAAAAAGGAAACACTTAGATGTGAGGTGGTGTGAATCCTCCTGCGGGCGATCGGCCTGCGGGAGGATTTCTCCGTTTTATGGCTCTGGCTCGGGAAGCAGTTCTGGATGCTGGGCGATGGTCGCGGCTCGGAGTGCTTCGAGTGGTTCGGTTTCAGCTTTGGGTCCGTCAATGCTGGTGAGTGTCGCTGGGGCGCCCAAGCTAGTTTCCTGATCGGCTTTGATCAGTTTTGCGTAGTTCTCGATGGCGATGTCTTCCTGGAGGTTAAGCCACTGGGCAAGTGCCAGACCTGATAGGAGATAGCTATCGGGTTCTGCATCTGGGGCGATCAGGTTTTCTGCGTTTTCGAAGGCGTCGAGGGCTTTTGCTGGTTCGTTCAGGTTGATCCAGCACCAGCCAGCCATGCGCGGAACTTCTCCATCGGCTGGAAATCGATTCTCAGCACTCTGTAGCAGTGCTACGGCCCTCTCGCGATCTCCCTGTGTGGCGGCGAAGTAGGCGGCATTGGTTAAATCTGCAGACACAAGATTATTCAGGGCCAGAAGCTGGTTTTCGATCGCCACTCTGTCAGGGGCGTCACCCGACCGTGTTGCCAGCGCGGTGCGGAGAATAGGTGCAGAGTCAGGATGGGCAGCGGCGAGTTCCTGGAAGAGATCAGTGAAAGGAGCATCGCCAGAGTCAAGTGTCATTTGCGCGAGCGCCTCTGCCTGCTCCTTGGATGCAAGTTCAACGACCCTGTCTATGAACTTGGATACTTCCGGCGAAGTATCACTTGCGTGTAATTGGTTGAGAAATTTTGTCAGCGAGAGAACGGGAAGCCATACCTTGGAATCAGTGATCGCCTGGTGGGTGAGCGTGTGGGTTAGCGCTGTGAGAAGTCGGGAGATTGAGTCTGGAGGACTGACTTCTAGCAGATCCCTTGCGGATGTAGTAAGCAGTTGCAGATAGGTTTTCCTAAACTCTGGATCTACAGTCGGGTCGGAGGTGTGGTCACCGGTGAGCTGCGCCCAAAGCGCTATCGCCGGGCGCCACTGACCGGTTCGTGCGAGCAGGCGCAACTTTATGAGGTTCCGTTGACGGGTTGTGAGTGAGGCATTGGCTAGCTGAGCCAGTTCGTCGTTTCGGGGGTGCATCGGCGTGAACCGGTGGGAGTGAAGAAGGGAAGGATTAGTCGGCCATTCGATGGTTCGATCTCGCAGGCGCAGCAACCTTTGTTCCTGGAGGCGCGCCAGATCAAAGAATTCATATTGGTGCGGAACTATTAATTCTGTCGACCTCTCCATTGCAGTCGGCAAGCTTTTGCCCCCAGCCTGCCCTTCGTTATTGGTCGGGAAATCTTGCGGATCTGAGAGTTCCGTGCCGGTGGCGGTGTCCCAGAGTTTGACGGTTGTGTCGACTGATCCGCTGACGATGCGAGAGCCGTCCGGTCTGAAAGCCACGCTGCGAACCCCCGAGGAATGGCCTTCGAGGGATGCAATTTCGTTGCCGGTGGCCGCGTCCCACAGCTTTACGGTGTCGTCGGAACCGCTGACGATGCGAGAGCCGTCGGGGTTGAAGGCCACGCTGGTAACAGCACCGGAATGGCCTTCGAGGGAGGCGATTTCGTTGCCGGTGTCGGCGTCCCAGACCTTGACGGTATTGTCGCCTGATCCGCTGACGATGCGAGAGCCGTCGGGGCTGAAGGCCACGCTGGTAACAGCACCGGAATGGCCTTCGAGGGAGGCGATTTCGTTGCCGGTTTCGGCGTCCCAGAGCTTGACGGTATTGTTCCGTTCTGATCCGCTGACGATGCAAGAGCCGTCGGGGCTGAAGGCCACGCTGGTAACAATGTGTGTATGGCTGTCGATGGAGGTGAGTTCCGTGCCGGTGTCGGCGTCCCAGAGCTTGATAGTTCCGTCCCATGAGCCGCTGACGATGCGAGTGCCGTCTGGGCTAACGGCCACGCTGGTAACACTTTCGGAATGGCCTTTGAGAGAGGCGATTTCGTTGCCGGTGGCGACGTCCCAGAGCTTGACGGTATTGTCGAATGATCCGCTGACGATGCGAGAGCCGTCCGGGCTGAAGGCCACGCTGGTAACACGTTCCGAATGGCCTTCGAGGGAGGCGATTTCGTTGCCGGTGTCGGCGTCCCAGAGTTTGACGGTATTGTCCCGTGAGCCACTGACGATGCGAGTGCCGTCGGGGCTGAAGAACACGCTGGTAACAGCACCGGAGTGGTGGGCGCTGATCGGGCTCGACCAAATTGGAAGCATCTTTGGGTGTGTCGAGGAAATAAAACGTCGCACTTCACTTTGTACAGCGGCGCGCTGTTTTTCGATCTCGGCATCACTTTCCATGGGTGCGCCCAGCAATGGCGGGAACTGCTCCCGCCATTGGGTGGATGCTTTCTCGCGCCCGTACCCTGCGAAGCCAACCGCCCTCCCTGCAAGCATCACCGCAGTGAGGGGATCCTTCTTCTCCAATGCCAGCCTGGCTCGCTCCAACCACGCTTTTCCCTCCTCTAGATGAGAACGATCTAATTGCCGCTGAGCTTTTGTCAGTGCTGCCTTCGAGCGACTAGTTTCCTCTTTTGCCACTTCTGTTTGTTTGGTGGCGAACCACGCTCCTCCAAGGGCAGCAACCAAGAGCAGCAAAAGGCTGGCGATGGCTGCATAGCGAATGCTTGCGGCGCGCCTTCGGCTACGCTGCACTCCTGCCAGCGAGTCCTCAATGTATTGGCGAGTGCCTTCACTCAGATTTTGGCTGCGCCCGGCCAGCAGCGCACGCGCCTCCTCCAATGGCAGCCCCTCATGGAGGAGGTAATCATTGTGCCTGGAATTGCTTTTCCAAAGCGCCTCGGCGTTTTCTACCCGTGTCCGCGCCTTAAGAAACTCGCGGTTGGCATTGATCCAAACATCGACACGCTCCCAGCGTTGCAGCAAGGCTTCGTGCGCGAGTGTGGCGATGGGTGTGCCGCCCTGTTCATCAGTCGTGAGGAAGCGTGCCCCGATAAGTGCTCTGATCAGTGTGGCTCGGGGTGTGGATGTTGCGAGGTCGGTCGATTGGGCCAACTCAGCAAGTGGGGCGCGGCGACGCACGGCATTCTGCTCGCCGGTGACCTCGACCTCGACGGACACCAGCAATGGTAGCAGCTCATCCAAGGCGGCCTGGGCATCCGTGGGAAGCGTTTTGAAAACCTGCGTGGCGCGCTGGCCGAGGGCACCTTCTACTCCGTTGCCTTCGGCATCTTTGCCCAGCGCTTTATAGGCGGCAAACGTGAGCAGGCGCTGCGTCTCATCGCGGCGCTCGTGGAGTTCGGCGAGCGCGAACTGCAGCAGCGGCAGGGCGGAGGGATCGCGACTGGCGTCTTCGAGGATGCGTTGGTCGAGGGTGCGCCCAGTGCGCTCGTCGCGCTCGAAACGCAGACCGGCGCGGTGCGCCGGCTGGACGATGAGTTCCTGCAGCGCTGCGGGCCCGGGAGGGGTCAGATCGAAGTGGCCGCGTTCTCCTTTCATACGCAGGAATGCTTCCGAAAACTGGGCCTGCGAGTAGAAGTCGCTGCGCAGGGTAGCAAGCACGCTCATCCGTCCGCCGCAGGCGATGGCCTCGACGGCCTCCAGGAATCTTTCTCTCAGCTCGGCTGTAATGCCGCGGTCGCTGCCAGTCCACAGTTCCTCCATCTGGTCGAGAACGAGCACCAGCCGCAATGGGCCACCGAGTTTGGTTTCGGCGCTTTGGAAAGCACCGTCGAGGAGGATGCTGGCAGCTTCGTGGTTGCCGTCTTCCAGGATCCGGGCCAGGCGGTCGATGCCGCCAGGGCCAGCGCGCAGTTCAGGCAGCGCACTGGCCAGGCAGCGGACAAGACCAATGAAGAGATCGCCTTCTGCAAGGCTGGGAAGGAACACCGCGGCACGCCATTCCTTGACTCCGTCATCGAATGAGCGCTGGATCAGCGTGGCCGCCACGCCCGCACGCGCCAGTGAGGATTTACCCGAACCACTCGCGCCGACGATGATGACGAATGCGCAACCTTCCTTCTCCTGCTCACGCAAGCGTTGGAGCAGATCGCAGGTTTCCTCATCGCGACCGCAGAAGATCGGCGCGTGACGAATGTCGAAGACTTCCAGACTGCGGTAGGGGGCCTCCGTCCAGGTCGGCGAGGTGTCGTCCGCAGCAAGCAATCGGTCGAGCACCTGGCGCAGATGGCTGTGCAGGCGCTTGGCGAAACTGACCGGCTCGGCAAAGATGCACACGCCGCGGATATTGCGGCCTTGTTCGTCCATGAACCGTTCCTCGATGAACCGCTGCGCCAGGTTTTTCTGCTCCAGCAGCTTGCCGTAGCTCTCCGGCGCCGCCTGCTTGAGGCTTTCAATGAAGCCCTTTTCGTCCTGGCGCCAGTAGGCGAGGATCTCTGGCCGCTCGCCGCCCGATGCTTCGCGCGCTGCCAGCATCAGGTCAAACTCGTGCTCGGTGCCACTGCGGTAGACACCGCCGTCCGGACGGGGAGTCGCCTGCTTACTCAGTTCTGATCCCAGTCGCGACCACAGGATGAATACGGCGACATCAATGCCGGCCTCATCAGAGAGCAGCCGGGCAATGCTCTGCTGCGCGGAGACGTCAATGCTCAGCGCCAGATCCTCCCACATGACGATCTCCAGGCGCGCTTGTCCGTCATAGTGACGCGACAAACTTTCGACCACCTGCCGTGCCTTGCCCCGTTCCTCAGCCACGTCATTGGGACTGCTGATGAAAATGCGAATCGTCTTGTTCATGTTCACATTCAACCAGGTTCCCTTTTATCGGATTTATCAGAGCTTTTCAATCGTGTTTATCGAACCGATCCAACCGTGTTCTATGACGCGCAAATCTGTGGCAGACGATTGTATTCAGAAAAAATCACTTTCTGCGCAAGAACGCCTTGGTCGGTGGTCTTTAAAGCAACGGGACGCTGCATTGCTCCATCATCATCCGGCGCAGTGCTTCGATCCAAACAAACCTGGAATCAAAACCACACACCAAAACAACAAAATCATGAAAACATCCACCTATTCACTTCGCCGCCTGTTCACCATCGCTGCTGCATTGCTTACTCTTGCTGGCACAGCCTTTGCCGGTCGCGGCTCAGACGTTGATGTCCTCGGGGAAGGGGAGAGCATCACCTACACCATCTGGCTGAACGCAGGCGATGACTTCGAGGCGGCGGCTGAAGGGGACGGCGACGCGTTCGACATCGACATGGTGGCGCGCACTCCATCGGGACGCGTGATCGATTCCGACACTCTGAGTGACGCCGAGCCGGTCGTAGCATTTCGTGCTCCTTGCTCCGGCTACTACAAAATCGAGGTTCGCATGATCGACACCTACTTTGAGCGGGACAGCTACGTGGCCTTCGAATACGTCCGCTGGTAGAAGTGGCTGGCGAGAGGCGCTGATGCGCTGATGCGCTGATGCGCTGATGGGAAATGGAAATGTGTAACTCGGCCGGGATCATCCTGGCCGGGTTTTCTATTCCTCGCCCATGATTTGGTTCGAACCTGAGCATTGCATTGATGAACCCGTATTACCGTTCCAGAGCAGGCGACCTGCTTGTGATCGAGCGGCAACAACCATATTTTCGAACGCCACGCTCCAGCCGTCCCTCGTCGGCGAGAAAGGATTCCTGGAGAAAGATTGCCTAATCCTAATCTGGATGCTCTTCGGCAAAGGTGCGAATCAGCTCTGCCAGCCGGACGGCCTGAGCTGCCCCAAGGCTCTCTGCTTCTTGGCTTTCTCGAGCCCGGATGGCCACACTCTCTTTCCATTGCCGTGAAGTGATTTCGGTCGTCCGTGCCAGCAAGGCCGTCCAGATTCCATCGCTACAGGCGTCCGGGTTTGAAGCGAAATCAATCAAATGAGTAGCCAGCGCAATACGGACTCCCGGATCGACTGCTGTTTCTCCTGTAAGACTGTCGGTGATGGCAGCAGTCAGTATCGCGATGGAATCGGGCGGAGCCGTGGCGAGCGGATCGCGGGCGCATCCCAGCAGCACTTTCAGATACAGGCTGCGGAGAACAATATTTTCGATCAGCGCCGGATTCTCCGCTTCGTTGTTGGCCGTCCAGAGCGCCACGGCGGCACGCCAGTGGCCCGCCTTGCAGAGGAGCGTCAGGCGGATGGTCAGCTCTTCTTCCGGTTGAATCCCTGGTTCCGATAGAGCCTTCAGTTCGTCCTGACGGTAATGAACCGGGGTAAAGCTCAGGCTGGAAAAGAGTGATGGATTCGTGACGCGACATGTCACGCCCCGGCCTTGCAAGAGCAACAATCTCTCCCGTTGGACGTGCACGAGCTTCGGAGGTGCGGTGGCGGCATCCCACAGCTTGGTATCATACCAAGACCCGCTGGCCACCCGGGTCCCGTCCGGGCTGAACGCCACGCTGTAGACGGGATTGGCATGCCCTTCGAGAGTGACCATTTCCCTGCCGGTGGCGGCATCCCACAGCTTCACGGTCTTGTCATCAGACCCGCTGGCCACCCGCGTCCCGTCCGGGCTGAACGCCACGCTGGTGACATTATCGTTATGCCCATCGAGGGTGGCCATTTCCCTGCCGGTGGCGGCATCCCACAGCTTCACGGTCTTGTCTCTAGACCCGCTGGCCAACCGTGTTCCATCCGGGCTGAACGCCACGCTGTAGACGAAATCGTTATGTCCTTCGAGGGTGGCCATTTCCCTGCCGGTGGCGGCATCCCACAGCTTCACGGTCTTGTCCCAAGACCCGCTGGCCACCCGCGTCCCGTCCGGGCTGAACGCCACGCTGGTGACGGAATTGGCATGCCCTTCGAGGGTGGCCATTTCCCTGCCGGTGGCGGCATCCCACAGCTTCACGGTCTTGTCTCTAGACCCGCTGGCCACCCGCGTCCCGTCCGGGCTGAACGCCAGGCTGGTGACGGAATCGTCATGCCCTTCGAGGGTGGCCATTTCCCTGCCGGTGGCGGCATCCCACAGCTTCACGGTCTTGTCTCTAGACCCGCTGGCCAACCGTGTTCCATCCGGGCTGAACGCCACGCTGGTGACGGAATGGTAATGTCCTTCGAGGATGGCCAGTTCCCTGCCGGTGGCGGCATCCCACAGCTTCACGGTCTTGTCCCCGGACCCGCTGGCTACCCGCGTCCCGTCCGGGCTGAACGCCACGCTGTTGACGGCGCCTAAGTGATGCGCCCGCACTGGACTCGACCAAATCGGGAGCAGCGTGGGGCGAATTGTTCTGATGAATTCATGGACGTTTGCTTCTTCGATTTTTCTTTCCACTTCGACTGCCGGATCGGACGCCTGTTCTCCCAGCAAAGAAAGGAACGCATTCTTCCACTCGGGAGTCCCTTCTTCCCTGCCGTAGCCGACGAACCCAACAGCACGCCCGGCGAGCATGATCGCTGTCAGCGGATCTTTTCGTTCCCACGCCAGCTTCGCTCTTTCCAACCAGGCGCGGCCTTCCTCAAGGTGAGAGCGCTCCAGCTGCACTACCGTCTTCTGTCGTTCCGCTTCAGTGGATTTTTGCGCGGTCTCAGCCTCCATCTGCTTCTTCCAAGCCCATCCTGCGGCCATCAGTGCCAAGGCACTGAGAGCAGTGAGGCCGGTCAGGACTCGGTTCCGAAGCTTGTCGCGCCGCCGCCTTGCCGCTTCGGCGGCCGCGATCGATTCCTCGACGTAGTGTCTAGTACCCTCGCGAAGAGCTCCGCCACGGTTCGCCAGCAGAGCTCGTGCCTCCTCCATCGGCAGTCCATCATGGAGGAGGTAGTCCTGGTGCTTGTTTCCTGCGATCCAGTGCGCCTCGGCCTCCTCAAGTCGGCGGCGGGCTTTGAGGAAATCAGCGTTCGCCTCTGACCAAGCGCTTGCCCGCTCCCAGTGCGTCAGTAATTTTTCATGGCTGACACTGAGGGTCGCGCGCCCGGCCTCGTCCTTACCCGCGGTGAATAGACGAACTTCCTTGTGGGTGAAGGCTTCGACCAATTCTCTGATGGGTAAATCCTCGCCTCCGGCTTCCCGGTGCAGAACTTCGGAGAGCAGGGCAGTACGCCGCACGGGGACGTCCCGCTGACCTTCGCCAATGGACACCAGCTTCTCCAGCACCTAGTTCAGCGCGTCCCTGCGGTGGTCTTCGATTAACGATCGATAGGTTTCCTCTGCCCGCTTCGCGAGGGCTCCTTCGAGCCTGCCGTTGGCCTCGTATTCATGATGCTCTAGCGTGCCGTTCTCCCAGCCTTCCCTGTAGAGTTCGCTCAGGCAGTATTCCAGCAGGGGTAGGCTGTCTGGATCATTTGCTGCGGCCTCAAGAATACGCTGGTCCAGGTGTCCCAGTTCGCTGTGATTTTCGAAGACCTGGCCTGCGAGAGCTGCGGGCTCGCGGATGATTTGACCCAACTCCACTTGGTTGGGAGCGGTCAATTCGAGCGTTTGTCCATCGCGCGAGAGGTCAGCAAAGCCCTCCGCGTCAAGATAGGCTCCGCGGAAGTCCGCCCGAAGGGTGGTGATCACCAGGCACCGGCCGCATCGTGCCAGTGCGTCGAGCGCCCTTACAAAATCCTTCACGGTCTGGGCGTCAGTTTCCCCGGTGAACAATTCCTCCAGCTGATCGACGACGAGAACGAGGCGCGCTTTTGGTGGCTCCAGTGCCGCGAGCGCGTCTCCGATGGCTTGTACGTCTCCTGTCCTTCCGGTTGCCTCCATCTTCGTTCTTTGTTCCCTCAGGCTCGCGTCGATGGCAATCCTCGCTTCACTGGCGGTCTGGCCGAGCTTGTCCTTGATGCGCGAGGCCACCGACTCCGGATGCCTGGCCAGCTCCCCGGCCAGCAGCGCAGTCTGGTCTGCGTCTGCGGCCGCTTCGAGGTCGCGCAACTCCGGTAGCGCGGCGGGCCTGTCGGCTTTCATCGGATCCGCTTCCTTGTCGCTGTCGTTTTCTTTTCCGTCCTTGTCTCGCAGCAACGCTGCAGCCAAAGCGCGAAAGGGATCGCTGCCACCATCGCTGGGCTTGAGTAGCGCGTAACGCCAGAGGGCGATGCCCTCGATCACCCCGGGCCTGACCAGGCTGCTCTTGCCAGCTCCGCTTGAGCCGATGACCTGCAGATAACCGCAGCCGCTGGCCAGCGCCGCGCTGGATTTCTCCAGAGCCTCGCCGATGGCCCGCGTTCGCCCGAAAAATATCTGCTTGTGCTCGAAATCGAAAACTTCCAGCCCACGATACGGGTTCTCCTTCCACACCCGGCTGGCCAGGCGCTGTTCGCCTGCGCTGAGTTCTCCGACGCGTGCCACGATGATTCCCTCCAGCATCCGCGTCACCAGTTCCTCGAATTTGTCCAGCGACGGATACGTAGTGTAGGCCTGTTCGTTGACCATCGTGCCGTCTTCCTCTTCGCGATTAAACACTTGCTGGATAAAACTCAGCAGCTTCTGATACTGCTCCTGTTCAATGCTAGCCGAATCACTGCCAAGATCAGTCGTCGCCTTGGTTTCATTGACGAACACGGCCAACTCAGGCAGGCCGACCGGCTCTTCCTTTTGTGCTTCGAGCGCGGTGAGAACTTCGTACTCAGTGCCGCTTTCGAATGGGCTGCCATCCGGCTTGCTGTGGTTCCCGTGCAAACGGCTTCCCAGGCGCTTCCACAGAATCACTACCATCAGGTCGTAGTCCGCCGTGCTCCCGATGCTGGTGGTAAAGTCCCTGCCGGACAGGTGCGGTTCGTGTTCCCAAAAATAGGGTTCCAACTCGGCCTTTCCGCGATACCGCTCGTTCAAGCGCCCGATTACCTCGCGCGCGATTTCCCGTTCGGGGCCGACGTCCCCCGGGCTGCTGATAAAAATGCGGATGGTCTGAGTCCTGTTCATGCAAAAACTCCGGCTGGTCTGATTCTCGATGCTTCCAGTTTGGTTCTAGTTGGGGACGATTTCGATGGCCAAAGCCGGTCGGTCTATCGCTGGAATAGTGTCGATCTGGACGTTCGGGGTCAAGCAGCAACAAGCCGGCTGTCTTTGCCCCGTTGTCTCATTGCACGCAAGGCCGACCCAAGTTAGTTTCAATACACGGAGCCGCCTCCCACCGGATTTCCGGGGGAGGCAGCTGCTTCGATGATTTTTTTGCCGGAGGGGCTGATCAGCGTTCTGCGCTGTCCTCACTTCCAGGCGGTTTGGAGCACCCAGTGAGCGCCGTCGCGAGTGGAGTCGAACATGACGATCTTGATGTAGAAGGTGCCGGTCCAGCGAGGAGTGATTTCGGCGACGGCGAGGTTGGAGTTGTCGGTGTCGCGATCGAGCAGGTTGCCATTCTCGTCATAGATGAGGATGTCGACATCGTAGGCGTCTTCGCATCCGCCAGCAGCCAGGACGTAAGAATTGCCCTTATGGAGAGTGGTGCGGACGATCGTGCTCTGGCCATGACCAAGGGTTCCGTGGTTGTACTGGTCGCGAACGCTGTAGCCGTTGGCCCGAAGGGATTGGAGGAGGGAGCGGGCGGAGGTCGAGGCACCGAATTCGGAGGCGAGTGCAGTGGAACCGGGCCCCGAGACAGCAAGGCTGAGGGCCGCCGCGGCGAGGAGGGCGGCGCGTCCGGCGCGGCGGATGATTCCAGCAGTGGTGGATGCGACGGTGACGAGTGAGTGCTTGAGGATGCCGTTAGCATTGTCGGTCTTGTTGTTCGTGGTGTTTTTCATGGCGTTTGAATGGATGAGTCTGTTTTGAATGATGGTTTTGTATGGCTGGCTGCGGCGCTTGGTTTTGTTGGCGTCACGAGCGTTGCTTACTGAGAAGACAGCCGGGGAGGGACAGCTTGCGAAATTGTGGGGAGTTTTTTGAAGGCTCCTCCGAACCGGTATCATCAGTGCCCTCCGCATCGGGCAAAGTTGCGGCATGGGGCAGTTGTTGCCGCCCAACTCCGGTAATGAGAGGAGAGCGTCGATCAGTTGGGATCAGTCGTTGTGCTCCGGGCTCCGAGGGATCGTATGTGCCGTTCGCTGTGCACTGCAGATGGCTGATGATGACCAAATGGTTAGTGAGAGAATATCCTTCATTCAGGAGCGGCAGGACGGATGGCTGCGTCTGTAACGTCATTGGCTTGTCCCTTTCCGAACGAGATATGGGTTACTGTTAGAAGGCGATGATCGCATGATCGGGCGCCAAGAGCTAAGTTGAGAAACGAATGTTGTGCGATTGACGTCAAAAAGCACAATTCTCCACGTTGTCATTGTCTGGTAAGTATGAACACTTACCGTGAAGACCGTTTGAGACAATTGTTTGCCGAATCCGGGATCTCAGCGCCCGGAGGCGGAGATTCTTTCGACGAAGATCTGACGCTGGATATCATTCGGATTGCGCGATTCTGCGGCGTCCCAGCGGAGCGGGCGATCACGATCGTTCGCACGAGCAGGAACGGTATCGATTCAAGTCACGCCTGAAGATTGAAGGAACAATTCGAAGGTGGAGTGTCTGCGTGGGCTGTGTCGTCTATGAACCGTTTCTCGTTGAAATGCTGAACAAGAGTTTTCTTCTCTAGCAGTTTTCAGTAGCCCTCCGGTGAGGCCTTAATCACGTTCTCGATGAAACCGTTCTTCGTCCCGCCGCCAATAAGCGAGGATTCCGTGACGCTCACCACGAAGGCTTGCCGTGCTGCCAGAATTAAGTCCAACTCGTACTCCGTGCATCATGCAGTAGACTGCCGCTGCCATGACGAAGGGTTGACTGCTCATTGAGCCCGATCCCAGGCAGTACCACAGTATGAATACTGCGATATTCATTTCATCCAGAGAGTACCCGAGTAAAAAGCACCTTTTTCAGATTTCAGGTCACTGGTTTGCCAGTGGGCCAACGGTGTGGAAAACTCTGATCACCTCGTCGAGTAGATCTTGGCCAGCCGGGCCAGCGCGTCGCCCCAGGGCGCGTCGCGGTAGATGAAATTTCGCAA
>JBNMNB010000099.1:0-25969 GCA_051270635.1 Verrucomicrobiales bacterium
GACAGGAGAAGTGCCTTCAGTTTCACTGCCCATCAGGCAGTCTGACTGCATGTCGCCAGCACGCAAATCTCATACCCGGTCGCGAAGCGACCATTCATCATAGGCGGGGTGCTTCAGCCCCCGCTACAATAACTAAACGTGACTCGTCGCGATGCGACGGTTCAATCGAGTCAGTGGACTTGAGCCGTCGCATCGCATCGCGACGGGACATTCATTCGGACTTGGCAGGGGGCTAAAGCGCCCCGGCTAGAGATGAATTGTCGCTCCACGACATCTAGTAAGACATCGGCCATGTGAGGCGTGCTAAAGAAAAACTGCCACGACGAAGTTCGCAAGTTTTCTGAGTTGATCAGAACTACAGATTCTGAGAGGTGATGGGGAGCAATCCACGTCAGACGCTGGATGATGAACTGCCCGAAATCGTCATAGTCGGAGCGGCGATCCTTTGTTCAATATCATTCATCGGTATCCTCTTCTGGGAGTTCTCATGGAGCCAGTCAGATATCTCTTTGAACGATTGAGGGACAACTACAGGAGCTGCAGCCGTCTTCATTTCGTGAATGCTGCGATAGGGCAATCTTGCGAGAGGTTGGTCTTTCACAGGTTGGAAAGATCTGAGGATTCACACCTTCCGATTTGGTACGAACAATTGGGATCGTTTCGCAAGGATGTTTTTCTTCTTCCTCAGCTAGTATCGCGGCCAGCTCATCGATCGCATCATTTCCGCCGAACTGATCTGAAAATGGATCCATTCGTTCACCTGCCCTTACGACTCCAAGGATAAATAGGCCTCCACAAAATACACATACACCACGAATCCAAGTGTAGGCGACCGTTCTTTGAAAGTGGGACAGATCATCTTCGCGTCGAATGACTTTGCCTGGGCCATGACGTCTCGGAGCGACGGCCGTCCCAGTCCATTCGCTGTGTACTGCGATGGCAAAGTCAATGACCCCAACTGCTATCAGAACATAAGCTATGAAACGGAACGAGCGCATCAGAATACGCAATTCTAGTTTCGAAAAATCCCAATGACAAAGAAATTCCTACCGTACCCGAAACTGATCCTCCATCGGCGACGAGCCTTGGTTACTTTCGATACTGAGTTCATTCGCTGCCAGATGCGTGAGGATGTGGAACACGGTTTCGGCGTCTGCGGCGACGGAATCTGCCAGTTCGCCGGCAGTCACAGCGGATGTCTGCTGTTGCAGAGCGGCCTTCACTTCCTTCATGGAGGATAGGAATTGTCCTGCGGCTTTCTTTCCTGCTTCGACGCCTGGTTGGTGGTAGGCGTTAACGTTTACCAGGGAAGCATAGAACGAAACGGTGCGCTCGAAGGCTGCGATCAATGCGCCCAGGCGTTTGGCATCCACGGTCGAGATGCTGAGCGTCACCGACTCGCGACCACCTTCCCACAGTGCCGATCGCGTGCCGCGCAGGAATCCCTGCAAATAGTCGCCGCTGGTGGTATCGGGCTCAACCTCGAGATCAGCGCGGGCATCATTGCCACTGCGATGAACTTCGATAAAGGTGGCGAAAAAATTGTTGATGCCATCGCGCAATTGTTGCACGTAGGCATGCTGGTCAGTGGATCCTTTGTTGCCATAGACAGCGATGCCCTGGTTAACAATGTTGCCATCGCGGTCGCGTTCTTTGCCGATTGATTCCATGATCAGCTGCTGGAGATACTTGCCGAATAGCTCAAGGCGATCTTTATATGGCAAGATGACCATGTCCTTTTTCCCGGCACCATCACCAGTCGAATACCACGCCAGCGCGAGCAGCATGGAGAGATTGCTCTGGACGTCAGTCGAGCGCGTGTGCGCATCCATTTCCGCTGCACCTTCCAGCAGTGCTGCGATATCGATGCCCTGGAGGGCAGCGGGCACCAGGCCAACAGTACTCATCAGTGACGTGCGACCGCCGATCCAGTCTTCCATGGGGAAGCGCTTGAGCCAGCCTTTGGACTGGGCTTCCGTGTCGAGCTTGCTGCCATTGCCAGTGATGGCTACAGCGTGCCTGGCAAAGTCAAGTCCCTGGGCCTCGTAGGCAGCGGCAGTCTGCAGCATTCCGTTACGCGTCTCTGCGGTGCCGCCAGATTTTGAAGTGACTACCGTCAGGGTCTCGGAAAGTTCAGAGCCAATTTCATCGAGCACCCGTGCCATGCCGTCAGGATCCGTATTGTCGAAGAACCACGTCTGCAGCGGGGCATCGTGATCGACGAGCGCGTGTTTCAGGAGTTGCGGCCCGAGAGCAGAGCCACCGATGCCGATGCAGAGAACGTTACGGAATGCCTTGCCATTGGCTGCTGAGATTTCTCCTGCGTGGACGGCTTTTGCAAATTGAGTGGCGTCCTCGATTCCGCTTTCGATGGTCTCTCGCAGTTCGCTGCTGGGTGCCAGGGCAGCATTGCGCAACCAGTAGTGGCCAACCATGCGCTGTTCGTCAGCATTGGCGATCGCGCCGGACTCGACTTCTGCCATCTCCTTGAACGCGGTGGCGCAGAGCGGTGCCATTTTGTCGAAGAATCCCGGCGAAAATTGGATGCGGCTGTAGTCGATTGAGACTCCCAGTTCCGGATAGCGAAGGTAGTGGGTGCAGAACGCCTGCCAGTCAGGCGTGGCGCTGGAATTGGTTTGTGAATCGTCCATGGCACGCTAGGTGCCAAACATTCCCCTTATACACAAGTGGTTTTCGTCGAAATCTGCGTCACCGCACCGTTTCGTAGCCTACGCGACCAGCCGCGGAGCTCCTGCCCCGGCACTGCCACTGAGCATGCGCCGACGATAAAGTGTGGGGGACTCGCCGACGAACTTGAGAAAGCTGCGGTTGAACTGCGACAACGACTGATAGCCGACGTCATAGGCAATCTCTGTGATGCGTCGATTTGGCTTGAGAAGCTCACCTTTGGCTAGTTCGACACGCTGGCGATTGACGAATTCCGTGAAAGTCATGCCGGTCGCCTGCTTGAACATTTTGCACAGGTAAAAGGTGCTCACGGAGACCTCGGCGGCGACCGTTTCGAGCGACATCTTCTCATCGATGTGATCCATGATATAGGCTTTGGCCTTCCGCACCGTTTCAGGCTCCGAATTACGAGCCTCAAGAACGACGCGATTCATGAGTGCGGCCAGCTGAAGGGCAAAGGCGCTCAGGATCGTCATCATTCCTGCGTAGCTGTGTTCTTCGATCACTGGAGTGGCGCGATAAAGATCCATCAGTGAACGAACTCGTGAGTCCGAGCAGCCAGCGTCTTTGAGCGACTGCTCAACCGCGGTAATCTCCTCTGCTGTCGGTGGATGTGCCAGCACCTGGCCAGTCTTCAAAAGTCCCACAGTCCGGCCACCCAGCCTCACGGGAACGATGGACTCATTGAGGCCGACGAAACACTTCTGCGTGCGAGTGCGTTGTTCGGCTTCCTGCAGGAGACACTTCTGCGAGTGCTTACACTCTGCACAGGAACTACTCCCCGAGTTCAGTGCGACACAGAACGGATTCTGGTTCGGACTATCACTACAAGTGGAGAAGCCGTTCGATTCAACTTCTGTCAAAGCTAACGGCAGTCCGGTAGCGGCACGAAAAGCATCCTGGTAAACTTTGAAGAACGGAGCAGCCTTGAGTTTTTCGATAAGAGTGGCATCTGTGTCGGGTGTCTTTGCGATCATTGGTTGCAGGTTGGGGATAAGTATTTCTAGAATAACTGAACTGTCCCTGACCGTAAGTTGATCCCCTTCGTTCCGATATTGTCTCCATTCCGCAGTTCGTGCGTACGCAGATTGCGTACGCCGAGGTATGTAATTGAAACAGAGGGGAGAAGTATTCGGCAACGCACGAGGCTTCGAGGCTTCATCGCTCGTTCATAATGCGAGATTTATGCAGAAAGTTGCAATAAAGTGCCATCCTGAGACGTCTTATAGGTAGACACTAAAACTTCACGGAGCCGGCTTCCGGAGTTTCCTAACAGAAACCAAATTAATTAGGCTGACAATTCTGCGCGAGCAGGGATTCAGTCCCGGAGACCCCTGCGGCCTGCAGATCCGATCTGGAACTGAAAGAAGCAAACGACCTGCTCGATAAATCGTCAGCCTGCGAAAGGAGGCGATTTACATGTTGCTCAGAAGTGAATTTGACACCATTCGCGGGGATTTAAATTCCCGCTGCCGCAAGCCGCGGATTGGCTTGGCGCTATCCGCCGGAGCCGCTAGAGGATTGGCCCATATCGGCGTGATCCAAATCCTGGAGGAATTGGAGATTCCGATCTACGCCGTTGCTGGATGTAGCATGGGTGCCTACATTGGTGCCCTCTGGAACTACGGATGCGATGGCGCCGAGATGGAGAGGCTGGCGGCGACAATCAATCGCCCGCGCGATCTCCTTGGGCTGGTCGATCCAGCGTTTCCGCCGGGTCGAGGGCTCATCCGGGGACGGAAAATAAAGCAGCGGCTGGAGCAAACGATAGGCGATGCACGATTTCGTGAACTCAAGCGCCCACTTCGCATTGTGGCTACGCGGCTGGATTCGTTTGAGCGCGTCATTTTCAGTCATGGCAGGGTGTCGGATGCGGTGCATGCCAGCCTGGCGATCCCTGGTATCTGTGTGCCAGTAGAATTGAACGGTGCCCGCTTTAGTGATGGTGCCATTCTTGATCCGCTTCCGGTGGATGTTTTAAGGCGGATGGGCTGTGATTATACAATCGCTGTGAGTGTGATCCCGAAGGTAACGGAAATCAGTTCCGCCTGTGGCCACACTGCCAGCGAGAGGAAGCGCTCATGGGCACATGCGATCAACCAGTTTGCTACAGGCAACTTTATCGACACTCTGCGTCGGAGCGTATTGAGCGCGGAAATTCGATTGGCCAGTGAATCCGGTCAGCAGGCGGATGTTCTTATTGCCCCGGCAGTGCGCGCCCGCGGGTGGCATGATTATCGGCAGTGGGAATACTATATCGCACGGGGAAGGGAGGCTGCCATGGCCCAGCAGGGCAGGCTTCGCGCCCTATGTGATTACCGATTTCCTGACACAACTACTACAACCATTCATCGAAAGGAGATTGAGCACTATGAAGAGATCGAGGCTTAACCAAAAATGGGATTCTCTAAAGCGTGATGAATTGCAGTCGCTGCAAATTCGCAGGTTGCGCTGGTTTCTGAAGTCGCGAGTTCTGCCGTTTTCTGCGTTCTATCGGGAGCGGTTTGCCGCGGCAGGAATTGCTGCGGACGATATTCGATCAATCGATGATCTACGCCACGTTCCCTTCACTCAGAAAGAAGATCTGTTACCATCCGCTGCGCATCCGGCGCGCGCACGCGAGTTCGTCCTCATCCCAGAGCAGGCGGCGCTCAAGCGTCAGGCGTCCACCGTTCTCAGTGTCCTTCGTCATGGGCCGGCAGCGGCTAAGAAGCTGTTGGAGCAGGAGTTTCGACCCATTTTGATGACAAGCACAACTGGGCGATCAACATCGCCGGTGCCCTTTCTCTATACTGCGCATGATGTCGAAAACCTTCGCCTCACTGGACAGCGATTGATGGAAGTGTGCGCGTCTGATCCATCGTGGAAGCACGCAAATTTGTTTCCCTTTGCGCCGCATCTGGCATTCTGGCAGGCACACTATGCGGGAACTGGCTGGGGCACTTTCTGTGTCAGCACAGGCGGTGGGAAGGTGTTAGGCACGTCCGGGAATGTCGAACTGATCGATCGCATAAATGCCGATGTGCTGATTGGGATGCCAACCTTCATTTATCACATCCTTCAGCAGGCGGTGACGGAAGACCGGCATTGGCGTCATTTGAAACGTATCGTGCTCGGAGGTGAAAAAGTGCCCGATGGATTGCGGCGCAAGTTACGCGGTCTCGCGGCGGCGCTGGGATCGGGCAGCGTAGAAGTAATGGCGACCTACGGGTTCACCGAGGCAAAGGTGGCATGGCCAGAGTGTCCATCCAATGCGTTGGGGACGCCGACTGGCTACCATGTTTCTTCTGATCTTGGCATTATCGAGATCATCGATCCCGAGACAGGCGATCCACTGTCACCGGGGAATGCTGGCGAAATTGTCTACACTGCACTCGATAGCAGAGGCAGCGTCGTCATTCGCTATCGCACGGGAGATCAAATTGATGGCGGTCTGGTTTACGATGCCTGCCCCGGATGTGGGCGAACGTGTGCAAGGTTAATGGGAAATATTTCGCGTGTTTCGGACAGGCGTGAGCTGGCTCTGGATAAACTGAAGGGCACCTTGGTCGACTTCAATGCCTTGGAGCGTGTACTCGATGATCTGGATGGAATCGGTGCCTGGCAGATCGAACTTCGCAAACGCCATGACGATCCATTCGATGTCGATCAGGTCATCGTTCATCTGGCCCCGGATGGTAGTGAGCCCGTGGACGGCTTGGAGACGATGGTGCGGCGTCACTTTCGCGCCGTCACCGAAATGCGGCCGAACCGAATCGATTTCCGCAGCATTGAGGAGATACGGGAGATGCAGGGCGTCGGCCGATTGCTGAAGGAAGAAAAGGTGCGCGACAATCGCCCTGCTGCGAGTGCGGAAAAGGTCGGGAAACCACAGAAAACTGAACCAATGGAGGAACCCACACGATGAAGAAACCACGACTTGTCATCATTGACGGCATTCGCACGCCATTTGCGCGGATGGGGACGAGCCTGGCATCGCTCTCTGCCGCTGATCTGGGAACCATCGCTGTCCGCGCATTGCTGGCACGCACAGGAGTTGATCCCGCAACGATCAGCGAAACGATTCTAGGGTGCGTCGCACAACCTGCCGATGCCGCAAATATTGCCCGAGTAGTAGCACTGCGCGCTGGAATTCCTGAGCACGTTCCGGCTATGACCGTGCATCGAAATTGCGCATCGGGAATGGAGTCGGTCACGACAGCTTTCGAACGGATGGTCGCGGGCAGCGGGGATCTATTCGTTGTCGGAGGGACGGAAAGCATGTCCAATGTGCCCCTGCTTTTTCACCCAGGCGCAGCAGCAAAATTCGCCTCGCTCAGTCGCGCGCGATCACTTGGTGCCAGGGCGGGTGCCGTCAGCCGTTTCAAGCCGCGTGATTTTGCACCTCTCGCTGGGCTGCAGCTGGGATTGACCGATCCGGTAGTCGGGATGAATATGGGGGATACCGCTGAGTTGCTTGCTCGAGAACTCGGGATCTCTCGGCAGGAACAGGACGCTTACGCGGTCAAATCTCACCTCAAGGCAGTTGCAGGCAGAGAGGCATTGCGCGAAGAAATTTGCCCAGTATTCACGCCTGGAAGCCAGCCGGAAGTCACTTGCGAAGACAATGGCATTCGGCTCGATTCAAGTGTCGAGAAACTCTCGCGACTGCAGCCGGTGTTCGATCGAGTCGATGGAACCTTAACGGCTGGGAATGCTTCTCAGATCACTGACGGAGCGGTGGCATTGTTGGTAGGAACGGAAGCGATGTCTGAGAAGATCGGCAAGACACCATTGGGCTACTTGACCGCGCACGCGTATACGGGCTGCGATCCTAGACGCATGGGTTTGGGGCCTGTGTCAGCCATAGGTGCGGCCAGCGAAAAGGCTGGCTTGACCCTTGCGGACGCTGATGTCGTCGAGATCAATGAAGCATTCGCGGTGCAGGTTCTAGCAGTGCTAAAACAACTCGAAACGCATGGTGGTGTGCCTATGGAGCACTTAAATCCCAATGGCGGAGCGATTGCTCTTGGCCATCCGGTCGGGGCAACCGGTGCCCGCCTTATTCTGACTTGCCTCAATGAACTAAAACGCCGGAATGGTCATCGTGCTCTGGCTGCCCTCTGTGTGGGGGGTGGGCAAGGTGGTGCCGTCTGGCTGGAAAGGAGCCCACTATGATAACACTACTGCATCCAGCAAAAACGAGCATCGCTGTGGACGCGATTGATCGAGAAAATGGGACATTTATACACGTCCATCGTGAAATGAACTCGAGTGGCATCACGCACATTGTGTTTGATCGTCGCAATGGATCTGCGAATATTTTCGATGACGTGGCATTGCGCGAATTGGAGGAACATGTCACATGGATCGAGCAACACATCGCCGACATTCGAGGCGTTATCTTCGTGTCGCGAAAGGAAAATATCTTTCTTGCAGGGGCTGATTTGAAAATGCTCAACGCAGCGCCGCGCAAATTACTGGAGAAAATGATTGGCACCGGGCAAGTGCTCTTCGAGCGCATTGCCAGATTGCCGATACCGACGGTGGCAATGATCCACGGCGCCTGTCTGGGAGGCGGACTCGAATTGGCGTTGGCCTGCGACTGGCGCATTGCCAGTTCCCATCGTTCAACCAGGATCGGATTGCCGGAAGTTCAGCTGGGCATTCTCCCGGCATGGGGCGGTTGCACACGGTTGCCAAAGTTACTTGGATTACCGAAAGCGTTGTCGATGATCCTCACAGGGCGGCAATTGAAGGGGAGCGCCGCTTTGAAAATTGGTGTCATCGATGAAGTCGTTGCGCGCGAATATCTTGAAGATCATGCCGAGAAGGCAATTGCCAGGGGCGTAGTGCATCGGAAGCCGCATCGACTTACCAATCACCCACTTGTTGTGCGGATGATCGTCGCGAAGGCGCGCCAGGATATCCTGACAAAGACACAGGGTAATTATCCAGCTCCACTTAGGGCACTGGCCGTAGCTGCGAATTCTCTGTCCAGCACGGTTGACGAGTCGTTTGAGAACGAGCGGAACGATGTGCTGGAATTGGCCGCGTCATCTGAGGCGAAAAATCTAATTCGCGCATTCCTTTTGCAGGAACGAGCAAAGAAGCGCGTCAGTCGTAAGTGTTTTAATGTTAGTGATGTTGCTGTGATTGGTGCGGGTGTAATGGGCTCCGGGATCGCCTATTGGCTGGCGACTCGCGGGTATCGCGTCACCCTGCAGGATGTCAGCAATGACGCTGTAGCTGCTGGCCTGAAGAGGATTCACAAGAATTTCGATACAGCAGTGAATCGCAAGCTGCTGAGTCGGCTGGAGGCTCGCGATGCATCCGATAGAATTTTCGCAACTGGATCACCTGTGCCGTTGCACCGCGTGGGCATTGTTATCGAGGCTGCGACCGAAAAGCTCGACATCAAACGCGCGATATTTCGTGATTTGTCAGAGCGCACCGAACGGGAGACATTGTTAGTGACGAATACATCGGCACTGCCAATCAGTGAGATCGTCAGGGGTGCAAACATTCGCCATCCAGAGCGAGTGCTCGGCATGCATTTCTTCAATCCGGTACACCGAATGCCTCTGGTAGAAGTCGTTCGCGGAGGCGAAAGTGCACCCGCCGCTATCGATACTGCTGCGGATTTTGTGCGAGCAATTGGCAAGACACCGCTGGTCGTTGCTGACAGTCCTGGCTTTGTTGTGAATCGGATTCTGATGCCATTCCTGATGGAGGCTGGAAGCCTGTTTGATCGCAGTGTACCGGTCGCTGAGATCGACGATGCGATGGTACGCTTTGGCATGCCAATGGGGCCGCTGCGCCTGCTCGATGAGATTGGAATCGACGTTGCTCACCATGTTGCCGTGACTTTGGGCGATGCCTTTCCAGATCGTTTTTCAGTTCCTTCCATTCTTGCACGCATGCTCGATTCCGGTCTGTTCGGGCGCAAAAGTGGTGCTGGATTCTACTCTTATGATAGAAAAAAACCTAGTCCGAACATCAACGCACTGGCCTGTCATCGCGGAGTGGTGCGTGATGGAGATCGATCGATCCCAATCGAAGAGCGACTCTCACTTCTAATGATCAATGAGGCTGCCCACTGCCTGCATGAAGGAGTGGTCAGGAGACCTGAAGACATTGATTTGGCGATGCTTCTGGGCACTGGATGGGCTCCCTTCCGGGGTGGACCTCTCAGGCATGCACGAGAAGCCGGCGTATCGACGATTGTGCGAAAACTTGAAGAATTACACTGCGCAGAAGGTGCGCTCTATGCGCCCTCTCCGATTCTGAAACGCTGGGGAAACCTGGAAATAATGCTTGAACCGAAGGAGTAAACTATGAAGACGACGAATCCTCACAATGCCAACCGCCATGGCCACAATGATCAAGACCAGAGTCTCATCGATACATCAAAAATGTCCGCAGGTGAGCGCGCGGCGCTTGAAATGGCAGAAGCTGCCCGCGATCGAATTCAGGGCGGGTTAAGCTTCGGCAGTTCACTGTTCATGGGGAAGCCGCGCTTCGCCTCTATGGTTCCATTTCCCAGGCAGGCGTTCGAGGACAAGGATCAGGGGGATGCTTTTCTTGTCCAACTGCGGGAGTTTTTGGAAAATGAAGTGGACGCGGATGCAATCGATCGCACTGGAGAAATTCCTGATAATGTGATCGATGGCCTGGCGCGACTGGGGGCATTCGGCATTAAGATTCCCGTGTGCTATTGTGGACTCGGATTGAGTCAGACAAACTATGCGCGTGCAGCGATGCTGCTGGGGCGGCACTGTGGGAATTTGACTGCGCTGTTGTCGGCGCATCAGTCGATTGGAGTGCCACAGCCGTTGTTGATGTTTGGCACGAATGAGCAGAAGCAGCGATTTTTACCGCGTTGTGCCAGTGGAGAAATTTCTGCATTTGCACTGACGGAGCAGGGAGTTGGCTCTGATCCCGCGCAGATGTCGACAATTGCTAAGCTGACCGAAGACGGCATGCACTACATTCTCAATGGTGAAAAACTCTGGTGCACCAACGGAACTAAGGCGGGGCTGATCGTGGTCATGGCCCGCACATCGGGCGACGGAGAAAGGGCTGCGGCTACTGCGTTTATTGTCGAAACTGATGCCCCAGGTGTGGAAGTGCTGCATCGCTGCCACTTCATGGGACTGCGTGCGCTTTACAATGGAGTCATTCGCTTTGACAATGTTAGAGTTCCCAGGGAAAACGTCATCCTCGGAGAGGGCAAGGGATTGAAAGTGGCGCTTTCAACGTTGAATACGGGTCGTATTACCGTGCCTGCTGCCTGTGTAGGGCTGACGCGACGTTGCCTGGAGATTTCACGGAAGTGGGCTTCTGAGCGAGTGCAGTGGGGCGCTCCCATCATTCAGCACGAGGCGATCGCAGAGAAGATTGCCAGAATGTCTGCCGATACCTTTGCCCTGGAAGCGATCGTTCGCTACGTCTCCGCACTGGTCGATCGAGACAAGAAAGCAGACATCAGAATCGAAGCAGCCATGGCGAAGCTCTGGGGAACCGAAACGACGTGGAGAATCGTCGATGACACGATGCAAATTCGTGGCGGGCGTGGATTTGAAACGGCCGATTCGCTCCGTGCGCGAGGAGACAGGCCCGACCCCGTTGAGCGATTTTTGCGCGATTCTAGGATCAATACCATCTTTGAAGGATCTTCAGAAATCATGCGCTTGTTTCTTGCGCGTGAAGCGCTCGACCCCCACCTGCAACTCGGCGCTGCTGCGGTCAACACCACCTTGCCATGGAGGACGCGAATGCGTGCCGCTGTCAGTGCCGGTTTGTTCTATGCGGGGTGGTATCCGAAGCAGTGGATGCCACGTCTGCTGCCTGATTCCATTCTGAGTGATGTAGAGCCCGAAGCCCGTAAGGAGATGAAGCACGTAGCTCGCCTGAGCCGCAAGCTGGCGAGATCACTCTTTCAAGTCATGCTGCGTCATGGCCCAAAGCTGAATCAACGTCAGCTGCTTCTCGGCCGATTCGTCGATATTGGAACCGAATTGTTCGCGATGTCAGTGACCGCCGCCCGTGCCAGCGAGCTCGTCAGTGATCCACATCTGACCGAAAGCGAAAAGAGGCACATCACTGCAACGATGCGTGTCTTCTGCAAGCGCAGCCGCCTGCGTGTGAAGCACCTGTTTGCAGATATTCGCAGCAATGCTGACAAGGAAACCTGCCAGCTGGCTCAGGAGACTGATTCCTGAGCAGATTTACTCGTGGCTATCTGCTAGGGAATTACCACGAGTCTTAAGTAGCGTTCACTGGCTGAGGGATCGAGTGCGATTTTTGCTCCCAGGCCGGACTGGCTGAGGGTGTTGTCGTCACCGGGAGTCCATGTCTTGAGATCGGTAGACGTTTCGAAATGCCACGCGAGCGGTGTGGAGAGAGGATTCAGCGGGAACTCGGCAGTGATGCCTGAGTCTTCATCTGATCGATTGATGGTGATTGGCTGGGCTGTGGCGGCGGCGGGTGAGGTGCCGAACAGGTACTCGAGAGCGTTACTCATGCCGTCGGCGTCAGGATCCGCAGCGAGTCCAGTGATCTCTGGATCTGCTGTGGCGGTGTCATCAAAGTAGCCTGCCATCCAGTCACCGAATGGAACGGGGTCCGGAGCTGGGACGTAGCGCCATTGGATATCGCCAACGTTGCCTACAAAGTCCGGTGCATCGGCATCAACTAAGCGCATGGATTCGGGGGGAATTGTGATCCATTCCAGGATTTCTTCTCGTGCTTCACGCTGCTGGGCGACTTCGGCAGAGGCAAAAGCACCGTTGAAGTCAATGGACTCGACGCCATAGCTTCCAGTTGGAATCCATGCACCGATGGAACGCTCTACGTGTGTTCGATCAAGTCTGCCCCAGATGCTGTAGCCGACTTCAAATGATTGCGTCTCGCCAGGTGCGAGCGGGTCAGTGATGTCGGTGGCATTCAGTGTAGACGGATACTCCCAACCAAGCAGGAGATCGTCGACGATGGCGAGCTGGCTGTTCCAGCGTTCCACTGGTAGCGTGATCGGCTTTGAGAACTTGCCAGTTGCGGCATCCCAAGCCAGACCTTGGATGTGTATGCCGTCCTGCTCAGTGCTCAGTTGTCTGAAGCTGGCTGTGCCATTGTAGGCATTGGTAGCATGAGCACCATTTTCAATTTTCGCTTCATCGACGAGGAATACGTTGATGCCGTCATAGATAGCGGCTTGCACGTAGCCGTCTTGCCACCAGCGTTCTGTGGGTGTTTCTTCCACTGCTGATTGCTGACTCTCTGTCAGTAGCACTGTGCCGTTCTCCACATCAGTGACGGATGCCAGTTTGCCTGAGATACTGATGTTTTTCGATGTGACGGGAGCAGACGGGTTCGTCACGTCGATCACTCGCAGCGTGTGTTTTTGCAGGTAACGTTTTTCAGATTTAATCCAGGAACTCTCCTCGTAGGTGAAACCAATCTGGTTTTCGGCGATCAGGAAACCTGGACTATATGACCACGAATTCTCGGCAGTGACCGTGGTCGATGAGAGGAAGGAAGGCGCAGCAGGATCGGCAACACTGACAATATGAAGCTCTGCCTGCATCTGGTAGAAAAATGCGATGGCGACATCTATGTCATCATCAAACCAGCCCCCCCAACGTCCCCACCAATTGGAACCTGGATCGCTGGTGACCCAGGCGATCTCGCCGCCAGGGAGCCAGACTGCTTTCATGTTGCTGGTGCCGTAATACCATTGGTTTCCAATGTCGTCCGTCTTGCGCGCCTGTCCCAGAATGCGTGGGGCTGTGATGTCAGAGACATCGACGACAGACGCGATGAGTGCGCGTTCCGTGCGCGTCACCTGATTGCCCTCAGCGTCCTCTTCGGTCAGATAGTCGGTGCGTGAACTGAGGACATGCAGCAGGCCATTGCGGTGTTCTGTGCCTATGATCGAGCCATTGTCCAGGGCAAGTTCAGCGATCGTGGTGTCGGGATCGGCTACTGTGGTGACGCGCAGCGCATTGTTCGGCTGGCTGTCCCATGCGTATCCTTCTTCGATCTGCAGTAGATAATCTCCCACCTTCAGCAGTCGATCGGTGCTCCATGCAATGACCGTTTCGCTTATGGTGACCGGGTTGTCGCGATCTGATGCATCGACTATGAGCAATTCCCTGCCGGATACGGAAACAATGTTGTCCTGCCACAGTCCAGCGCGGCGCGGTGTAAAGTCATGGGCAATGGTGCCGCGTTTGGTCAGTAACTCTCTGGTGACATCGATGATCTGCACGTTCTTTTCAACTGTGCCCTCATGATAGGATTGATAAGGAACAAGCAAGATGCCTTCCTCAGCATTGAAGCTGACAGCTTTTTCATCGTAGTTGGCTTCGCTCCAGGAGTAACCTTCGCCAATATTTACGCGGCTGAGCAGGGATGGATGCTGTGGATCTGATGCATCGAAAATGCTGGCAGTCACCACGCGATCTTCAACGCCAATGGCAATCACGAGATCGCCCCAAGGTTCAAGATATTGTGAGAAACCCGGCACCTCAAGTTCTCCGAGAATTTTGAGATCTTTCGGATCGGCGATGTCCACCACCCAGAACGGGTCGGTGCGCTCGAACGTCACGACGTAAAGGCGATCGCCGTGGAAGCGAGTGGCAAACAATTGTTCGCCCAGTCCCATCGACACATCATCCAGCTTCTCGAACCCACCCTTGCGAGTTGCATCGAGGCGAAATGTTTCGACGATCGTTTCAAATCGCCGTTCCCTCCAGTCATTGATCTGTGACACCGTGGTGATGACGTCATCGACCACACGCATTTTAAACTTATCAGCGATCCAGCCCTTGAGCGGAATCTCTGCAACCAGAGCAGGATCCTTTTGCTGATCCGCAATATCGATTACGAACAATTTCGATTGATTGTAATTTCGGCTATTGATCATCGTTGACACCAGCAAGTGAGTTGATGTCGCCGCGACCTGGGCATTGTAGTATCCCCATGAATCCTGTTCTGCCAGTTGCAGGCCCGTCTTCTCTACGGGATTCGCAGGATCAGTGAAGTCGATGATCGAGAGATCAAGTCCTGTTTTGTAAACCCACTCTTCGTCCGTGCCGCCTTCTTCATCTTCCGACGGCACTTCTATTCGATTGTATTCACTGAATCTCGTGACCACATAAAGCTGCTTACCGATCAGGCGCGACTCAACGATCGAACCAGGTAAAGGGAACCGTCTTGCCTCGCGCAGCCCATTGTCAGCATCGTATTCCGTAAGAATGATTTCTGATTGGTTCCAGGTGCGCCATGCCGCCAGCAGCAACGTGTAGCGATCGTCCAGCACATACATTTGCTCGCCAACGCCAGGCATGCGAAGGCTCGCGATTTTTTCCGGACCGGCCTGTTCATTCGTCAGATCGAACAACTGCAGGCCGCGCGCCTGATTAAAATAGTAAAGGCGATCGTCTACGATTTTCCAAATATCAGACTCGACGACTTCTGCGCCACCACCATCATCCGCTTCTGGAGCGCCACCTTCATTGGCATCGACGGCTAGACCGCCCCCGCGATTCGGGCC
This sequence comes from Verrucomicrobiales bacterium, assembly GCA_051270635.1. Taxonomy (GTDB): domain Bacteria; phylum Verrucomicrobiota; class Verrucomicrobiia; order Verrucomicrobiales; family DEV007; genus JAGROY01. The sequence goes on from JBNMNB010000099.1 coordinate 15,224, forward strand.
ACTGATAGCACCGTTGATATCCGTACTCTGCCCGAACGATGACTTACCGGTGTAAAACGAATAGGGAAAGGGATCGGTCAGGCTTACCTCCACCTTGATCGTATCCATGCTGGCTCCGTCTGGCAGTCGTAACTTTATGTAGCCAGCATCACCTTTGAGGTGTGCCAATTGGAGTAGCTGCCACGTCTCTGAAGCCGCGTCCCATTGCTGCAATCTGACCCGCCTTACGCCCTCCTCCAGGTGAATCATCATGGCATCGCCCTGAAAAGATGCAGGGGCTTTCGCAAAGTCTGCACGTGCATCGGAGATTAGAAATGGAAGGCTCAGGAGCGCCGTTGCAACCGCGGCAGCCACAGCCAGAATTTTCGATTCAGTTAGTTTCATCGGATCGAGAAGGAACGGGAGATTTTAAGTGCAAGTGTGCCAAGTGTGCCAAGGCCAAGTATGCCAATGTGCGAAAACACATTCTAAATTACCACGGTAGAGAGAATACGCACGGTCAATGAAAGATGAATGAAACTGTCGTCGATTGTTGGTGTGTTCTCCAAAGAAATTACGTGAAAGTATCACAATTTTCAGATTTTCAGGAAGTGGCAGTTTCCTCAGATCGTGCTGACGTTCAGTTCATGCCTTCCATCTCAGATCGAGGCGGGCAATGTGTGCGATTGTCCTTGCGTCCACGCATGTGAACCCATACGCCTTACGGCTTCCCTGACTATTATGGCCGATGCCAACAAGAAGCAGTCGAAACGCGAGATTTTTTTCCGAAGATCGGGCAGCACAGTGTTGCTGTGGCTGATTATCGGGGCTGCGATTGCGTTTCAGAATCAGTGGCTGTTTTTTGTCATGATCGCGCTGCTGGGGATGTCCTCGTTCGTTGAGGTCTTACGCATGCTTCCCGGACGGGAGAACGACCGACGTTTTCATGTGACAGCGATCGGCGTGGCACTTGCTTACTTTGGCGGGACTTTCTGGCACGTGGCGACGGCCAGTAATGCGGATTTTTTCTACATCGATGGGATCGCGCTCTTCGTTGCCGTATTTGTGTTGTTTTGTGTGGCATTGTCGCGTCGACCTGACGGGCCGGCTGCGCTGTGGAGTGTCGCCGGGCCACTGCTGGCACTGGTCTATATTCCGATTCTATTTTCCTATGTGACACGCCTGCTGGTGATTGCGGACAATGGTATAGCCAGCGGCGCTTTCTATATTTTGTTTCTGTTAGTCGTCACCAAGTTCACCGACATGGGCGCATATTGCACTGGGTCATTGATCGGAAAACACAAAATGATCCCGCACATCAGTCCGGGCAAGACGTGGGAAGGTTTTGCCGGGGCCATGGTGGTGGCACTTGCTGCCGGGCATGCTTTGCTTGCATTGACTGGGGCACACATGCCACTGTTAAATCCTGTCAATGTGACGGTGATCAGCCTGGCGCTGGCGCTCACGGCAGTGCTGGGCGACCTCGCAGAATCAGTGATCAAGCGAGCCCTGAGCGCCGATGATTCAGGGCAGGTGCTGCCCGGGATTGGTGGATCACTTGATCTCATCGACAGTGTCTTGTTCACTGCCCCTCTGTTCTACTTCATTCTTCACTTCCTTTCCTGATCTAGAATTCCCTGCATGATGTCAGCCTCTTCGTCTCGCAAACGCGTCGTCATTCTTGGATCTACTGGATCGATTGGCACCAGTGCCCTCAAAGTAGCACAGGACATTCCGGAGAAGATGGAAGTGGTAGGACTTGCCGCGCACAGCAGCGTCAAGGCCATCGCAGACCAGGTCAAGGAGACCGGCGTCAAGCACGTTGGACTGTATGATGAGCAGTGCGCCGAGCAATTGGCAGGAATGTTAGGATCTGAGTGCAATGTTGTAGCGGGTGAAGATGGATTAGTGGAATTGGCCACTCTTCCGGAAGCGGACATGGTGCTCATTGCGATAGTTGGAACCGCGGGGTTGCGCCCAGCACTGGCTGCGCTCCGAGCCGGGAAAGACATTGCCGTTGCCAGTAAGGAAATTCTGGTCATGGCGGGCGAATCCGTGATGGCGACCGCAAAGGAATGTGGCCGCCGCGTGCTGCCTGTGGACAGCGAGCACAACGCAATTTTTCAGTGTCTCGAGGGCCGCGATACCGCAGCAGTGACGCGCATCATTTTGACCGCCAGTGGTGGGCCATTCCGCACACTGCCCGCAGAGCAACTGGCAGATGTCAAACTCGAGCAGGCGCTAAAGCATCCGACCTGGGAGATGGGCCGCAAAATCACCATCGACTCTGCAACTTTGTTCAATAAGGGGCTGGAAATGATCGAGGCGCGCTGGCTGTTTGATGTCGAAATGCAGCGCGTTGATGTCATCGTGCATCCGCAGAGCATTGTGCATTCAATGGTCGAATTCGTCGATGGCTCGGTGCTGGCGCAGCTCAGCCACTCGGACATGTGTTTCCCTATCCAGTATGCCGTGACCTGGCCAGAACGCGTCCGCAATACTCTGGAGCCGCTCGACTTTGCCAAGCTGGCCAAGCTCGATTTCGAGGCCCCACGCGTCGATGATTTTCCCGCAATCAATCTGGCCCGCAGAGCAGGCGAGGAAGGCGGAACGCTTCCCGCAGTCCTGAATGCTGCCAATGAAGTGGCGGTCGACGCCTTCATTGAAAAGCGCATCGGCTTCCCGGGGATATGGAAAACGGTGGCAACTGTCATGGATAGTCATGCAAATATCGCGCATCCATCGCTCGATGAAATCATCGCTGCAGATGCAGAAGCCCGGGATCGAGCGAACGCGGTGCTGAAAAATGTGTGACTGATTAGCGGCAGCTCTGGTGTCCAAATCCCGCACTACCATGAGGTTTGGTACGTAGTTCCGTTTCTCAGGTCGGAAAAACAGCTGGCTGTGAGTCACTGCAAATAAGGAAAAACGAATTCTGTGCTCATCCTTCTTTCTCTATGGGTATCTGTGTTGATTCCTTTTTCTCCGGCACGGATGATTGAACACAGATACCTGAGGATACCTGAGGATACCTGAGGACTTTTTTGCAGCAGGCTGCCAGCGATCTCAAGGCGCTAGACTGCCGCGCATCAAGTTTTGAGGTTGCCGAAAAAATGGAAATTGAGAGTCAGGAGAGACTCAACCTCTTCACGGAGTGAGGAATTGACGCTGTCGAGACATTGTTTGATGGCAGTTTGGAATTTCGCGACACGTTAGTGTCTGAGGTGAGCCGTGGGCTTGAACAAAGTCTGGACGAAGCAGGTCGCGCGGCGTTCAAATCCTTCATTGACCAGTATGACTTCAAGGAGGATCAGATCGAGCACGATGGTCGCAGATTCCGTTCAGAAAGATGGCTTCAACAACCAAAACCACTCGCCAAGAAACCATCGCAAGCAACCTGAACCTCTTTGGAGAAACAAGATTTTCACCCTGCGCATGTAGCGGGGTGGACATTGCATTTCGGCTTCGTCCGCACCAGTAGAACTAACATCTGACTGCCATGAAAACGACCATTTACCCCCCTTCTTTCCCCAAGCTCCGCCCTCCCATGAACCCACCCTAGAAAATCAAATTTCCTACCAATAATCGCCCATTGACCGTGCGAACTCCCCGAGCCAATGGCGTCCCCAACGTTCACCGTAATGCGGACGCGCAAGGACGCGCTCAACCAAGCGCTCGAAGGCATCCTCCGAAAAGCATCAACCGCGGCGATCGATGGCTGGATTCCTAGCAGATCAAGATACAACCACCGAATCAGGGTTGCTCGATCAGCCTCGGACGACACAGTGATGCCCGCGTCCTCAAGCCGCCGCGCCACGCAGGGATCAATTCCGTTTCGCAACGAGCTGTCACATTTCAGTAGTGGGATTGCATGTCGCTGCACAGGCTCAAAAGCCCAGTAATTTTGATGGACAGCTCCCTCGGCGATCCATTGCTTTAAAACTTTGATCTCGGTTTCAGTCAGATGCTTTTTCGATTCCACCGGTGGCATGCGTTCATCCGCATCCACCGAGACGATCCGCCGCACCAATTCACTAGATAGCGAGCGCCAAAGGCGCTATCAACAGAATCGACGGGGTCACGTGTAGCATCGACGCCAAACGTTACATGAGAGCAAGATACTGTCGAGCACTGCAATGGCCGCATTCTTGAGCCACCTTGAAACGCCGACCGAAAATTTGTGGCTGACGGAAAAGTCTACCAGGGAAACCAGCGAGGCGATTTCCTGATCCTTGCCGCGGACAAGAAAAAAGAAATTACTTGGCGAGATCTCACTTCGAGGGGCCGATCAACGGAAGTCCAACTGCTGCCAACGCTGCCGCCGGCGTGCTCTACATCGCCACCTGGACGCATATTTATTTCGTGAAAGCAGACAGTGATGATTTGCCTCATTGATTACTATTCAAGAACGCTCTAGATAGATCACTATGTCCTTGATCTTCTACAAAATCCTCCACCTCACCGGCGTCATTTTCTTGTTCCTTGGCCTCGCATCAACCCTGATGCCCAAGGACACGCCGAACCGCAAAATCGGTCTCATTTTCCACGGTCTCGGGCTCGTGATTCTCCTTGTCGCCGGATTTGGCCTCATCGCAAAACTGCACCTCGGATTTCCCTGGTGGGTAGTGGCGAAACTAGTGCTCTGGTTGGCTTTTGGTGCCATGCCCTTGATTGGTAAACGTGGCTTGCTTCCAGTTCCTGCCGCATGGCTCCTCGCGGCTATCTGCGGCATTGCGGCTGTATGGCTTGGAGTTACCCATGGTGGTGCCATAGGTGCCACGCTGCCTTCGCCATGATCGACTATCTGCGTTTCTTAATCAAAACGAAGCGAGCCCAGCTTGGTTACTCACTATAGTGCCATCCAGTCGCCCACGTCGCCCTGCTCTCGGAAGTCTCCGTCTTTCGGTAGACCACGTACTGTCCGAAAACTGAAATCGTTGCAAATTCACGCGGCATCCCGGCACTAGTAGCGAAGCACCCCCCCGAGTCGCTGACGACACAGCACTCTATGGTTGTTGCTCGGCTGAATCCATGGCCCTCTGCTCTACGGATGTCTTGGATGATTAAAAATCCGCGCATCATCTGAGTTTTGGAATACTTCGCACATGCGACTAGGTCGACGATCCCGTTTCGAACACAGCTTTTTCCTCAGCTAAGTAGATCAGTCACCACCGATCCGTGGACATCTGTGAGTCGATAATAGCGCCCCTGAAAACGGTAAGTAAGGCGTTTGTGATCGATACCGAGGGCGTGCAAAATCGTAGCCTGAAGATCGTGCACGTGCACGGGATCTTTGACGACATTGTAAGAGAAGTCATCTGTTTCACCGTAAGTGATTCCTGGCTTGATACCGCCACCTGCCATCCACATTGAAAAGCATCGCGGATGATGATCGCGACCATAGTTTTCCCTGGTGAGCTTGCCTTGACAGTAAACCGTTCGACCAAATTCGCCAGCCCACACTACCAGTGTATCATCAAGCAGACCACGCTGCTTGAGATCCTTGATGAGTGCTGCGCAGGGTTGATCGATGTCGCGGCATTGTTTCGTGATGTGATCAGGAAGATTACCGTGATGATCCCAGCCCCGGTGATAGAGTTGAATAAAACGCACACCACGCTCGGCCAGCCTTCGCGCCTGCAGGCAATTGGCAGCAAACGTTCCAGGCTTGCGAGCGTCTTTACCGTACATTTCGAACGTTGCCTCCGATTCCTTTGATAGATCAGTCAGTTCAGGCACAGAAGCCTGCATCTTGTAGGCCATTTCGTATTGCGCAATGCGCGCAGCAATTTCAGGATCACCAAATTCTTCGTGCTGAAGTTGGTTCAATGATGAGATCCCATCGAGCATGCGGCGCCGGGCTTCGCGGCTGATTCCTGGTGGATCGGAGAGGTAAAGCACGGGATCACCTTGACTGCGCAGCTTCACCCCCTGGTGCTTAGAAGGAATGAACCCGCTTCCCCAAAGCCGCGAAAGCAAGCCCTGCGCGTTCGGCAACCCACTCCCCTTCGAAATCAAGACGACAAACGCCGGCAATTCCTGATTGGCTGAACCCAGCCCATAGCTCGACCATGCACCAAAGCTCGGACGGCCTGGCTGTTGACTACCAGTTTGCATGAAGGTAATTGCTGGATCGTGATTAATCGCCTCGGTATACATCGATTTCACGATGCACAGTTCATCAGCCACCGTTCCCGTGTGCTTCAACAAGTCACCGATCCACGCTCCGGATTTGCCGTAGCGCTGGAATGGGAACTGCGACGCAGCCACCGGAAACGCGGACTGGCCGGAGGTCATTCCCGTCAGTCGCTGACCATCTCGAATCGAGGCAGGCAACTCCGTCTCATGCAGCCTCTCGAGTCCCGGCTTGTAGTCGAGCGTTTCCAACTGCGATGGTGCTCCTGATTGAAAAAGGTAGATCACCCGTTTCGCGCGTGGAGCAAAATGCATCACGGATTCGCTTCCGTGAAGATTACGATCGAGCAGCGACGACAGTGCCGCCGCTCCCACTCCGGTGCCGAGCTTACCAAAAAATTGTCGCCGGTTGAGCAGCAGGCGCTGGGCAGCGATAGTCTCATGTTGTAAAGAGTTTTGCATCCGTGATCTCAATGTTGCGTGATCGTTTCGTCCAGGTTCCACAGCATACTGCAAAGAAACGTCCAGGCGGCCAACTCCACCGGATCCACATCAACGGGCGGCGACGAATCACCAACTGCGATGAATTGCCGTGCAGCATCCGGATCTTTCTGGAATCGTTGCAACTCAGATTGCAGAGAAGTCAGCAATACGCTCATCTCATCTGGTTTGGGAACACGTCCGGTGACACGACGGAAAACATCACGGAGACGCTCGGTTGTGTCATTGACCGATTCGCTGACAATACGCGATGCCAGTGCCCTGCCAGCTTCTACATAGGTCGGATCATTTAATAGCACCAGTGCCTGCAGAGGTGTATTCGTTCTTGCTCGTTGCACCGTGCAGAATTCTCGATCAGGCGCATCGAAAGTGTTCAATCCCGGCGGGGGGCAGGTGCGCTTCCACCAGGTGTAAACGCTACGGCGATAAAGTTCGTCACCTTTGCCCTGCACATATGCGCCTCCACTGTAGCTGTCATCAGCGACAATCACTTCGCTCCAAAGCCCAGCTGGCTGATATGGCTTCACGCTTGGTCCGCCGATCCTTTCCCGTAGCAAACCACTCACCGCCAGTGCACTGTCACGGATAACTTCTGCCGCCAGACGATAACGCGGACCATGGGCAAGCAGGACATTGTCCGGGTCACGTGCAAGCACCTCCTCGGTCGCTCCGGAGTGTTGCCGATAGGTCGATGACATGATGACCGTCTTCAATAATTGCTTTCGATCCCACCCCAATCTTACTAGCTCCGTAGCCAGCCAGTCCAGAAGTTCCGGATGTGTCGGCCAGGCACCCTGCGATCCGAAATCCTCCAGCGTCTCAACAATGCCGGTGCCGAACAGTTGATACCACAAGCGATTCACCGCGACACGAGCCGTGAGGGGGTGCCCCGGTTGCGTCAACCACCTGGCAAGGCCAAGGCGATTTCCTTGCACATCGTTCGGCATTGGAGGAAACACTTCGGGCACTGCTGCGATCACTTTTTCACCCGGCTTGTCATAAGCGCCACGCATAAGCAGAAAGGTGTCGCGCGGCTTGTCCATGTCCTGCATAACCATGGCAGAAGGTAGTGCCTTTTCGATCTGCCGCTTCTCAGTCAACCATTGTTCACGATCTTCAATCACCTGCGTGGTTGCAATCGCCCGCTCTACTTTTGAGAGTTCTTCACGTTCGGCGTCGGTGGGGGCTGATACCACTGGATGAGGATTCCCCACGTGCTCGTGATGGTATCCGGTCTCGGGAACCTGATTGAAAAAAGCAAAGAACTCGTAGTATTCTTTTTGCGAAATCGGATCGAATTTGTGATCATGGCAACGCGCGCACGAAACCGTCAATGCCATGAACACAGTGGCTGTAGTATCGACGCGATCCGCCACGTATTCGAGCCGATATTCCTCGTCAATAATACCACCTTCCGACGTTACGTTATGATTGCGGTTGAACCCGGTAGCGATCTGCTGGTCAAGCGTCGCGCTGCCGAGCAGGTCCCCAGCAAGTTGTTCTGTCAGGAATTGATCGAATGGCAGATTGCGATTGAACGCATCGATCACCCAGTCGCGGTAGCGCCAGTTGTAGCGGGGCGTATCGTTATTGTATCCATTGGTGTCCGAGTAACGCGCTGCGTCCAACCAACCGGATGCCAAGTGCTCGCCATACCGGCTGGAGCGCAACAGGCGATCGACCAGTGTTTCGTAAGCCGACCCGGATTCGTCCACTTGAAATGCATTGATCTCACCGGGAGTCGGCGGCATGCCGGTAAGATCCAGCGTCACTCGCCGTATCAACGTTTCTTTTGATGCCTCAGGCGCAGGTGACAGCCGCTCCATATCCAGTCGGCGCAGAATAAAGGCATCGACCGGATTGCGCACCCAGCCCGGCTGCGAAGTAGCAGGCGGTTCCGGTCGTTCCGGAGGAATAAATGCCCAGTGCGCTTCGTATTCCGCACCTTGCTGGATCCAGCGGGCGAGCAGCGATTTTTCCGCCGTAGTAAGAGCCTTGTCTACGTCTGGCGGCGGCATCACTTCATCCGCATCGCTACTGTGGATTCGACCCATGAGAGCACTGCTGCCCGGATCTCCAGGCACAATCGCCACAACGCCCTTTCGAGCCTTCAACGCTTCTTCCCGCACATCGAGCCGCAAACCAGCCTTACGCTGATGGCGATCCAGGCCATGGCATTGAAAACAATGGTCGGACAAGATAGGGCGAATATTGCGGTTAAAGCTGACCTTCACCCGTTCGGTTTGAACTTTGGGCAAAGTTGCAGCCAATCCCGCGACTGCCCAGGCCGTTGCCGGCGTCGAAATGAACTGATCCGTTCCGTGCGGATCGCCGTTGTCGAACATTTTCTGGATCGGTTTGGAACGACTCACCACGTGCCATGAGCCGTCTGCTTCACGCGTCTTCAGGAGAAATGCTACGGCTCGCTCAATGGCTAATCTGATCGACTCCGATCCAGCGCCCGTCTCCTGCAGAATGAACAGCGTCTGTCCTGTTGCATATGCATCGCTCTCCATTCCTTCCAACTGGCCCCACCCGCCGTCGGCGCGTTGAGCATTCACTACCTGCATTCGCAGTTCTTCAATTCGCTCAGTGGCATCTCCGAACTTCTTCGCTGCAAGCAACTGAAAATTGCGCGCCTCCTGAGACGCCTCCTCAGCACTCACGATCCATGTCCTTGCACGGTCAACCGCTGCCTTCACCCCGTCATCACCCTTTGAGTAACGATCCATATAATAGGAAGCGAGGAACGTAGCAGTCACATCCGTTTCCTCCATCGGTGGACGATGAGATTGCCGTTTCCAGTTTCCCTGTGCCATCTGAGTTTTCAGAAGATAGCGGACCAGTGCGTCGGTAGTTTCGTCCGGTTCTTTTCCAGCAAGGTCAAACGCCCATAGAGCATAACCGGCAGTCATCCCCCGACCACCTACGCCTTCACCTTTGTTCATTATTTCCACCCGGTCATGGTAAAAGGCACGCGTGAACTCAGCCTGGTCTCTGATTAAATCCTCATCGATTGAAAAGCCCCTGTCGCGCGCGGTCACCACTGCCAGCATCGGCAGCGTCTGATGATGACAGGAGAAACAATCCCGATGATCCGGGTAACTTCGCGCGGCCTTCTGCACAAGCGCCAGACCGGCTCCAATCGCTTCGCGCACCTCATCTTTGCATAATGCGACATCCGATCCGACCACCAGAAGGAAGCCAACACGAAACAAGCAACGAAGGAGACTGATGGTTGACATCCGCATACACGGGAGTCTCGCAGCCTGCGGTTCAATTGGCGAACACATTGAGTGTGTTTTCCAAGGGAACACGGGTCTCGGCAAGCCTCTAAATCAGAAAGCGAGCCCGAACGGTTCGGTTCCAGCGGAAGATCACTTCTCCCCAAAGCAATAGAAGTGCTTCTCTCCGCGGATGAGAACACGATTCTTGATCGGCACAGGCGAAGCGATGATTCGTTCCTTGAAGTCGTTTTCGGATAACATATCAAGCTTCTCACCAATTTTGCCGACGAAGACCACGCCATCCTCCCGGGCCACGTAGATGTGATCGCCTCCGATCGATGGTGAAGCATAGTACTTGGCACTCGCCTTCGGTAGCACGCCACTCCAGGTCGTCTTACCTGTCTGTGGATCGATCTTCTCAAGGCCTCCTTTGTCGCGAAGCACCAGAACCTGACCACGGTGAGTTGCTGGGGTTGGCACGAACGTCCCGATGTCATCCCGCGTCCAGAGACGGTGTGAATCGGTCACGTCACCCTTTCCTCCGAGCTTTACTCCAGCGAGAAAATCGCCACGACCAAACGGCACGATAGCAACGTCCGCGGCAACCAGAGCTGAGGAAACCGCGACCCAATTTGGCTTGGAGTCAGGATTGAAACCGCCCGATGCCCACAGCACTGCACCATCTTCGGCCGAGTGCGCTGTGAGATGCTCAGCCCCCCAAACCACGATGGTTTCCTTACCGTCAGCTCCAGTGACAACATTTGGAGTCGCGTAGCTGTGATCACCCTCCGTTGGAGTTTCAAACGTCCGGTTTACCTTCCATTTCAAGTCGCCAGTAGCTTTGTCAAAAGCAGCCAGAAAGCTGTCGCCTCCGTGCATCACCGCAACGACCACGTAGTGCTTG
>JBNMNB010000100.1:0-25769 GCA_051270635.1 Verrucomicrobiales bacterium
TAGCTGGGGCAACGGACAGGGCAAGCTTCACTATTGCGGCAGAATGCCCTGTTCGATGGGCATTCCAATGAAAGCAGCTCATCTCGCCAGATTCGTATTGTTTTTCTCTTTATTATGGTTATTATAATAGAATGAAGGGTTTCTTAATGGCAATGTCGATTCTCGGCGTAGTTTTCTATTTCGTTCACCAGAGTGATCCTGCGAATGGCAAGGCTGGGCAAAACTATGCAACCGCGTCTGGTCATGCAGTGACTGTCACGCCGAGCAACTTTGATCTCACCGTGGTCAGTAACCCCGCCCCAGTGCTCGCCTATTTCTGGGCACCGTGGTGAGGCCCCTGCAAATCCGTTTCACCGGTGGTGGAACAAGTAGCTGGAGATCTGCGTGGTGAAGGAACCGTGGCCATGATCAATGTCGATGACAATCGTCCCGCTGGGGCGAAGTATGGTATTCGTGGCATCCCAACCTTGGTCGTGCTGAAAGACGGAAAAATCGTTGGCCAGATTCGCTCACGTGATCGCGGACAAATTGCGGCGGAGTTCCGCAACTTTCTGTAAGGCAGCGATTTCTCGGTTGCCTGGGTGTGCCAGTGCTGTTGCCCTCTACAGCTTTGTGGTGGACGCAGCTTTCTGCGGGCGGGGGCTTGTTGGTTTCCCATTCCTCCCCAGCTCCTACATCGCCTTCCGAAAGCTGTAGAGGGCTACAGCAATCCACATCACTTCAACTGACTTCCGCCATTCTGCAATTGTGGCCCCAGTCGAGCACTACAATAATCCCAGCGACAATTCCATTTGATCGATGCCCTGCAGGCTCCAGGCGTTGAATCCGCGGCGGCGCAGATCTGCGGAGAATTCAGCGGTGTAACCATGGGTAGTCAGCACGCGGGATGGCTGCACTTCTTCAACACAGCGCAGCAGATCCGGCCAGTCAGCGTGATCTGAAAGTGGAAATGCCTGATCCGCACGGTAGCGATACTTTGCCCGCGCATCGATCGCCCATCCAGTTGCCACTGCCGTGCGAAGGTTCTTCAAATCGCCCAGCGCTGCCTTGCGCTCGGCTGCCGGCGGAAACACTAACACTTTCCCAACCATGCCAGCAGGATCGAACCTGTGATAAGGAGGAAAGGCGAAGCCGTGCGCTTCGAACACCGGCAGTAATTTGCGGATCGAGTCGTGTACCATGGCCTCCAGCCCAGATCCGTGCAGAATCGCCAGCAGCTCCTGCGCCTTGCCGAACGAATAGCCGAGCAATACTGGAACGTCCCCGGCATCGAGCGCTTCCCGACAAAACGCAAGCACCTGCGCACGCACTTCCTCGATAGGCGGAAAACGAAATTTTTGCAGACCGAATGTTGTCTCCAGGATCAAAGTGTCCGCCGTTCTCGATTCGTAAGGCTCGCAGGTCAAGCTCGGGCGTCGTTTGAAATCACCGGTGTAGACGAGGGATGCGCCATCGCTCAGCCGTTCAATCCGAATCTGTGCGGATCCCAGGGCGTGTCCGGCTGGAAAAAGTTCGATCCGATGCCCGTTGATATCCACTTTTTCGCCAAAAGGGATAGGATCGCAGGCGGTCTTTTTGCCATAGCGAGCGTGCAGAACGTCCGCAGTCGCGGGCGAGCACAGGATCCTGTGGTGCCGGGCAAAATGATCCGAATGTGCATGGGAGACGAAGGCCACCGGCTTCACGCGCGAGGGATCAAGCCACAGGTCTGCTTGCGTGAGATGAATTCCCCGATCACGCGCCTGCACCGGAATCTCGCGGCGAGATTGCACAGCTGCAGCAGACACTCTGGGATCGTTCGAAGCCAATGGGTGTAAGGTATCCCGTGTCGAGAGCATTGCCACGTGGTTTTCGAGGTTGGGAAGTCGCGTCCGGTGCGCTATCGTCTCAATATGAACTCATTGTTTCATCACTTTCCGTTCCAGCCTGCCCGATCCGCTCGATCCGCTCGATCCACTGCCTGCCAACTCACCGTTTTGGCTATGGTGGCTATTGCGGGAGCACTCGGCGTCAGCTGCAGCGAGGAACAGAAACGCGAATTGGGCTCCGCCTGGGACCAACCCGCGAGTTCCGCTCCCGCAGGAATGAAGTGGATTCCAGGTGGCAAATTCACCATGGGCAGCGCGTCTTCATTTGCCAAGGATGATGAGAAGCCAGAGCACATCGTCGAGGTAAAAGGATTCTGGATGGACGAAACGGAGGTGACAAATGCGCAGTTCCGCGAATTTGTAGAAGCCACTGGCTATGTCACTCGCGCGGAGAAGATTCCGCAGCTGGAAGAGTTTCCAGAAGAGATGCGGGCCTACATTGACCCGGCAGATCTGAAGCCCGGTGCAAATAACTTTAAGCCCTGCGATACAGTCAACTTGCAGCAACATCTGCAGTGGTGGGAATACAAGCACGGTGCCAACTGGCGGAACCCGGAAGGCCCGGACACCAGCATCGAAGGCAAGGACAACCACCCGGTGGTCTGCCTCACCTGGGATGATGCCGTGGCCTATGCAAAGTGGGCAGGCAAGCGACTTGCCACGGAGGCGGAATGGGAATTCGCTGCCCGTGGCGGCCTCAATGGACAGACATTCGTCTGGGGCAATGAGATGAGCCCTGAGGGCAAATGGATGACCAATATTTATCAAGGCGATTTCCCGAAAGATGATTCCGGTGAAGACGGGCACGCCGGAGCCTCACCCGTAAAATCCTATCCCGCCAATGGCTACGGACTTTACGATATGTCAGGTAACGTCTGGGAGTTCGTCAGCGACTGGTATAAAACGGACTACTACCAGTGGAGCCCTACCAAGGATCCCCAGGGCCCCCATAGCAGCGACGACCGTCATGGTGGCACCGAGCCCAACAAGGTCATCCGCGGCGGCTCATTCCTCTGCCACGATTGCTATTGCTCCGGCTACCGCCCCAGCGCCCGCCAGACCACTACGCTGGACAGCTCCAGCAGCCACACCGGATTCCGTTGCGTCAAGGATGTCGAGTAAAGAGACGACGTCCTGGATATGATAGCTTGACGGCTTGACGCTAGTGGTCGCGAAGCGATCGTTCATCATAGGCGGGGTGCTTCAGCCCCCGCTGCAATAACGAAAAACGTGACTCGTCGCGATGCGACGGTTCAATTGAGTCAGTGGACTTGAACCGTCGCATCGCGACGGGACATTCAATTGGAATGTGACCGGGGGCTAAAGCGCCCCGGCTAGCGATGAATTGTCGCTCCGCGACATCTAGTAATGTCTACTTATTAGACCACGTCCCTTAAAAATTTCCGTAGCTGATGCCCTCTTCCGTTGCTACCTCCTTTGCTGCCTTGGCGGCGCGGTTCCAGCGAGTCGTTTGCCAGGAAAATGCGTAGTTTTCCTTTTTCCCCAGATCAAACCAGTTGGCGATGACCTTGCCTGGCCCGCCTTTTTCTTCATAAAGGTAACGCTGCAGGACATTCTGTGATGCCTCGGCTCCACGTCCCGGAATGGCGCTATCGTTGACACGATAAAAGACACCAGAGTCAATGTCATACAACCATAGAATCTCAGGAATGACACTGGCGGCAGCCTGCGAAAGATTGCTCTGGCGAGTAGCAAAAACAGCTCCGGCATCGCTGGACCAGCTGAGTTGCTCAAAGCGTTCTGTTTTTGAACCGCGTTCACCGCCTTCTTCCAGATAGTGCAGACGGGTCAGGTAGCGTGGCTTGTTGAGGAGGCTCCCCTGTTCAATGAATACCACTGCACTGCGCCGAGCGGCCCCGCGATTATACAGAGTGAGGGTGACATCGCCTCGAAAACTGGGAAACTGCTGCACGCAGGGATACTCGATGTAGTTGCGCACTTCGATGATGACGGCGGCAGCTGTCGCCAGGCACAGGCAGATGAAGAAAAAAAACGCGAATCCGCTGCCACCACCGCTGCTTGTGCGGGCTTTGAGGCGCGATTTTTTCGCTGGCTTACGCGCCCGGCTACTCTTCGCAGCTTTGCGTGCAGGAGCTTTTTTCCGTGTGGCTTTCTTGGTCGCTCGGGGCATCAGAGAAGGTGACAGCTTTCGTGGTGCCATCCTACACGGAAACGATGGTTTTTGGAACTGCTCAATTCACTGTAAATAGTGAAATAGAATCGCTGCGGGTATTCTTTGACGTCGTCACCACGCGGCACTTTGATAGTGCCCAGTGACAACACCTTCACCCAACCGCCTTCTCACGGCGCTGCAAACTTATCGTCCCGGCAGCATTCTGCATATGGGTGACCTGAAAGATGTCAAACGTGGCCTTTCGCTGTTTGAGAATCTCGAAGTGGAGTGGCTGGTCTGGCACAAACCTGAAGGTGTGAAGCTGAAACTCGGCAAACTACGGGTAACGATCACGCTGAACCAGAGCGGCACTGTCGTCTGCACCTGCAGTAGTTGCGGCGCAAACAAGTGCGCGCATTCCGTGGCGGCCATGGCTACGGTCATGCATGGGATCAGGGGAAAGCTGGGACTCTCGAGCCTGAAGCTGGCACCAGATACCTTTGCCGATTTTCGAGAAGCCCTTTTCGCTGGCCCAGACGATGCGCCGACTTCCGGGCAAAAATCAACTGGCAACGAGCCCGCGAAAAAACGGTCGGCGAACACGCCAACGGTCAGGATTGTGCAGGATAATCTCGACTGCCTGGACGCGATTCTTATGATTCCCAGGGCATCGCTATCGCTACGCGGCAACGGCTCATTCGCCAGCCCCATGGCAGTCAATCGGCTACCAATGGAACTGCGCGAATTATTCTCTGTCCCCATTGTAAAGCCTCATGAACTTGAGGACGTCTTGTTCGAGTTCATCCAGCGGTTTAAAGACAAATTTCCGATTGTCGTTGATTCTCTCGATGCTGGCGATGGCAAGCCGGTGCAGATCGAGGGTATTGTTAAAGTTCGACTGGCAGGACTGCTTATTTTACGCAGATTTGCCGACACCGGCACGATCGAGACCTCCTTTGCAGTAACGCCAATGGGAGAGACAAAGGGCGCGGTCAGTATTTCCTCAGACCCGCCGCTCACTGAATTCTATCGACTGGGCAAATCGCTCATCTTCCACCCGAAAGAACGCACCATTGGCAGAGTCTATGAGAACAAATTATGGGAATCTGTGACACTTGGCAGTATTGACAATGACGCTCAATCGAAACTTTTTCAACGCTACCGCAAAACCAGGGAACGCAAACCTTTTCAGCTGCCCCAGCCGGTGACGAAGAGCATCGAGGAATACAATGAAGAACCGTTCTTTGGCACTGCTAAATCCGCGCCCTTCAAGCTTGTGCGCTACTACGATGGAGATTCCAAAGAAGCCGTACACCCGGTCCCCATGCCAGCAACCGTATCGCTGGCAGCAAGGGTAGACACGCGCTCGGGCACAGTTAAAATGACGGGGAAAGTCGAGGCGCAAGCGGATATCAGCGCAGCTTTCGATGCCGTGGCCGAATTGCTGGAGTATATCGATGAAACGGTTGGTCTATCCGCATCCAGGCGACGACCATTGTTCCAGGAATCTCGTATCGCCATGGGGGAGTATTTACTCTGCGATCAAGCCAATGAACGTGCGCTCGTCGCCAAGTCATTCCTGAATCAAGTCGGCTCTGACAAACGTGCCGCTCGTCAATACGACGACTACAAAGGGTTCTTCAGGGAGCTGGAAGCTGTCCTGAAAGCCCCGGCTAAATCCTACATTGCTGCAGCGCTCCCAGGCTCCGAAGCAGGCACACCGCCCTGGATCTACGTCGATGCTGATCACCAGATTCGTGATGCAGTGGCCGCCTGTTATTTGCATTTTCCAGGATTTAAGGCAACCATCATCGACGAACTTGATACGGCTGGCAGCTCGATGTCCGAATTCGAAATCTCCGCCAGCGAATGGAAGCACGGACTGGCAAAATTCAGTGCCGAATGCAGCAAGCGTGGCGTCACGCTGACCATTGACAACAACAAAACCGAAACGGTGGCGCTTGATTTTATGGTGCGCGCTGAGCCTGTAGCGGCTCCAGGATCGACTCCCCAGGATGGCAACAGCATCGACTGGTTTGCGCTGCATCCAAAGATTTTCTGCGATCAAATGGATGTACCGCAGGAACAATGGTCAGCCATTCTGCAAGGCGGGACATTCCAGGCAGAGGGCGCCGATGGCATCATTCAAGTGGTCGATACCGAGTCACTGGAGCGTTTCGCACTTTTCCTCAAAGCTGGCGCCAGCACTGGCAGCCAGAAGAAAAAAGCGGAAGAAGGCGATGCCGTGAAAGTTCCTCGCCTGCAAATTCTGGATTGGATGCAGCTGAAGTCGAAGGGCATCGAAATCGTTCTGCCCGATGAAGATGCGGCCATCATCGATTCACTGTTGTCTGGAAAGCCAGGCAACCCTGCGGTCATGCCAGAGACAATTCAGGCGACGCTGCGTCCTTACCAGATCACTGGCTATCGCTGGATGGCCTTCCTTTATGAGCATCGATTCGGTGCA
Organism: Verrucomicrobiales bacterium; assembly: GCA_051270635.1. Lineage (GTDB taxonomy): Bacteria > Verrucomicrobiota > Verrucomicrobiia > Verrucomicrobiales > DEV007 > JAGROY01. The sequence goes on from JBNMNB010000100.1 coordinate 6,470, forward strand.
GTGCTGGCCGATGACATGGGCCTGGGAAAAACGCTGCAGACAATCACTCTACTGGCAGCGCTCGACGCTGGACTGGTGGCGCATCGACCAAAGGAAAAATACCCGCACCTCGCCGTACTGCCACCATCGTTGATCTTTAACTGGCGATCAGAGATCGAGCGCTTCCTGCCAGGAATCACGATCTACGAATACACAGGCGGCAAACGCTCGCTCGATGAATTACGTAAAGCTGACGTCGTCCTCACCACTTACGAACTCGCCCGGCGCGACATTGAGAAATTGGAAAACGAACGCTTTGACGTCATCATTTTCGACGAAGCTCAGGCTGTCAAAAACATCGCAGCCGCGCGCTCTAAAGCGATTCGCCGATTGACTGGGCGATTTCGACTTTGCCTCACTGGCACGCCACTGGAGAACCACGTCGGCGAGTACTTTGCCATCCTGGATCTCGCACTGCCCGGGTTGTTAGGCGAAGGAGAGGAGGCAAAGAAAGCACTGCGGGCAAACGCTGACAGCGGGAATGAACGCTACCTTCGCAGATCCCAGCCATTCGTTCTTCGGCGCACAAAAGAAAACGTTCTCAAAGACCTGCCACCGAAAGTTGAGAGCGACATCTATCTCGATCTTGATCGCTCACAGAAAGAATTCTACATGCGCACCGTGGCAGAAGTGCGCAATGAAGTGGCGAAAGCATTTGCCCACAAGCCAAAGCAACAAGCCGGGATCGTCGCGTTGTCGGCACTGATGAGACTACGTCAAATCTGCGTCGCGCCCGGCGTCATTGATCCTTCTCTCAAAAACAGCTCGGCGCCGAAGCTCGATTACCTGGTGGAAAAACTCCAGGAACTGCACCAGGAAGGACACGCCGCACTGGTATTCTCACAGTTCACCCGCGTTCTCGACATTATTGAGCCGCTACTGAAGGCGGCCAAACTGAAGTTCGTCCGGCTCGATGGAAAAACACCTCAAAAGATGCGCAAAAAACATGTCGATGCGTTTCAGGATGACGCTGGGCCAGACATCTTTCTTATATCGCTCAAAGCAGGCGGTTCCGGCCTCAACTTAACGCGCGCTTCCTACGTATTTCACCTCGATCCGTGGTGGAACCCAGCCGTCGAGCGTCAGGCATCTGACCGTGCACATCGAATCGGACAGAAGAACAAGGTATTCATCCACCGCATTCTCATGCGTGATACCATCGAGGAAAAAATGATGATCCTCAAAGCTCGCAAACAAGAACTCTACGACGAGATCATGGGCAGCGCCGAAGCCGAAGGCGAACGCATCCAGTCACGCAAAGCTCCGATGATCACACCCGAGGATATTAGTTTCCTGTTAGGGTAAATGGCAGGACACAGTTCCCGCCCAATTGTCCGATTCACCCACCAAACAAGTAGTTCAGCGAGATGCCAATGAACTGCGCATCCGTGTCGCCACTAACATCTTCTCCAGCAAAGATTTCGATCGAAGATCGCCGCGTCAAGATGTGCTCGCCGAAAATTTCCACATTGGTTCGATCATCAGAGAATCCGACGCGGGCGCCGAGGAAAAATCGATCGGTCACGTCGAGGTTGATTCCTGCGATTCCCGTGTAGTCCCATTCTTTGAAGTCGAGGCCGTCATCGGCATACGACTCAGCCAGAAAGCCAGCGGTCACACCAAACCGATTCCAGTAATGTTCGAATTCTACTCCCGCAGTCAGGCTACCACCGAACGAAAACAAATCACTGCCGCGCGTGTCTGTCGGCAGTCCCAGATCCACCTGAAACAGCAGGTAATCCGAATCGCCATTCCAGACGAGGCCGTAACCGCCGTGCAGTGAAACATTGCCCAGTCCGTTACTCTCTGATTTTGAGGGAAGAGACGAACGATCCGCACCATTTTTCTTCAACGTCGAGGAGACAAATGGCAGCCCGAGACCGATCTCGATGCGGTCTGTCAGTCCATACTTAAACTCAACTGAGGCATTCAGATCAAAGTACTCGCCCGCTTCGAAGTCGCGGAACTCGCCCGATCGATCGCGCCTTTCATAAGTGTACGCCTCGGTGTAATAATCGGTATTGGCGCGCACGCGCAACATGTTACTGGGAACCGTCAGCGCATGAAATTGCCCAGGCGTAATCGTGCGCACTTCTTCAGCAGACAGAAGAGGAAGCGTCGCCGCAGCGGCAGCGGCAATGAGAACAAAGAATGGAGATCGCCGGGAGAAATGCATCCCCTTAGACAACACATCGATTCGAGAGAATCAATACAGATTGTTCACGAAAAAATTCACGAGTTATTGATAATGAGCATTATGGGAAACTCAAACACACGGCAGCAAGTGGCCGCCGCTACGGCCCAGTCCAGCGAAAGCTAACGATGCGAAATTTCCGCCCAAGACTGCTGGGAGAAGTAGGATCAAGGTCGCCGTCGATGGGTTCCGGAGTGCGCTGAACGACCGCCTCACAACCTGTACTAGATACGACCTTGCCGTTGAGGCCAATGGCATCGCCGTAGGCTTTGATCAGAAAAGTATCTGAACGAACGGTCAACACGGGGCCAAGCGAAGTGAGTAGATCCGCCTGGGTGAGGCACCATGGGCCACCGGCTGCTTTCTGCTGCGGAGTAGTTGCTGCCGCAGAGAGATCGCCAACCGTACCGTTGAGGCCGGATTGATCGATGGCTGACTGGAGGACACCTGAACGACTCGTCGTCTCATCGTCTGTCAGTCGGCGGTTTACAAAATCAGCCATAGAAACAAAGGGCGCGCGCATTTTGATCTCATCCACAATTGCGCCAGCGAGTGTTTCGATTTCCTGATCCGTGAGAACGCGATAGCCCTGCCATGAGGTTTTCTCTTCAATCGATTCCGTCGTGGCGACGCCAACGGCTGGATCAGCAAAGCGTGGGAAAGGCGTCTTTCCCAAGTGTTCTTCACCACCGAATGCTCTGCCTCGGTTTCCTGCCAACACCACTGCCCATGCCTCAGGCTCTGTGCAGTGGACATTAAAAGCACCATTCACGAGTAACTTTGATGCGGCGCGTCTGGCGTTGTTCAGGTCACTCGCAGCAGCAGCACGCGGTTCAAAATCATTTATTACCAACCTGGCGTTTGGTAAATGTGCGTTCACCGGATCATCAACGAATTCTCGCATCTCACGGTCACTGGCCCCGGAAAGAAAGAAGCGATCCCAAAGCGCATGATTCATCTCGTAGCTGGTATCGTAAACCAGCGGCTTTTCATGTTGCTGCTGCACGATCCCCTGCTGCCACTCGCTTGTCCATCCACCACTATCGCCTGAGCTATCTGGAATCGTAAGGTCTGGCGAGTCGCTCAGGCGCGCAGGCAAAACAGAATTCCCCATGGCGTAAAGCGCGTCCCAGCCCAGAACCGAAACCGGCGCGTGCTGAAATTGCGCCAACGAAAGCACACCGGTGTGACTGCGAGGAACATCGAAAAGCACATAGCGCTCAAGACTCCACTCTGATGGCCGGGCAAAGGGGTTGCCTCCCCATTTTCTACTCTTCAGTTTCTGCGCGCCATAGCTTGAAAATTCCATCTGAGGATCGGCAGCATCGAAATGGTAAAGCGCCGACTGAGAAGAATCGCCGCCACTGCTTGAATCCCATGGAGTGGCAATATGAAGCGCTCCATGAAGATTGAAGTGCAACAACGACAGCGGTAATGTCGCGTCATCTTTCAACCATCCCATGCGACAGCCTTCGTAAGATTCGAAAGGCGGCACCAACGTTGCAACCGTCCCTAACTCGTCGCCACCACCACCGGGCCGAGCGGATTTATCGCCCGCGTCACGACGACAGGATACCGTCTGGATCAGCGGCATGTTGCGCAGCTGCTTCGCAGAAAATCCGGTCGAAGTGGCAACTTTCAGATGCATCTGATCATCATTCGGCAGCTCGCCCCCGAGAATTTCGTAACGAATTGGTGTTGCCTCTGGTGGAAACGTGACATTCGGAAAACAATCATCGAGATAAAAATTCCGCGTCCCTGGAGCAACCGTCGCTGACAACACATTCGCCCCCAGTTTCGTTCTGGAATATTCTGTTGAACCAGAATTCGCCGCGCTGAACACAAGGCATTCGCCGGGGCCAATGTCGACCGGCTGCAGCGCAAATCCATACGTCCCGGTGCTGTCGCCCCGGTATCCGGTGGCTGAAGGCTCTTCCAGATTGGGAGCAACATGACGCACGCCCTGTTTGATGATCGCACCTGTCGGCAGCTTGAGTTCGACTTCCATGCGAAAGCTGGAACCCGTCACCACAGCTGCATAGCGCTGCGCGCGCAAAGTGACACTGTAAGGGTTCCACAGCACCACTCTGGGATAAATGTGCATCCGCAGAGGATTGCTCGATGTCGAACCTAACTTTGACACAACATAGTAAAGCGATGCCTCCACCAGCAGCGGCTTCATGACTGTGGCATCTTGTGCTTCGAGATCAGGAAGCTGCATTGCTGTGGAAAGGTAAGCGCGCTCGACACTGTCATCCGTAGCGTCCCGCTGAGCGGAAAAAAGAGGATCCGCCTCTGCCTTTTTTTCTTCAAAAGGATTCTCACTGCCCGACCTGGCCCAACTGCGCAGACGACCAAATTCCGGACTAAATCCCGGGAATCCATCATAAATCGGCATATCATCGCGCAGACTCGACCCCGTCCGTTGCTGGCTCAAATAAGCGGTAAGATCTTCCTTCAGCCCCCCGTCACGCACATCGCACAGAACGCCCAATGAGTAGGCGGTCGTGGTATGAAACCCATTCAACCTGCGGTTAAAATCTTCAGGTAGATTCCGCTGATACGCCAGGAGTCGACCGCTGGTGAGAATCTTGCGCTTATCCTCCTCAAGCATGTCAGGATTCTGCAGCAACAGAGAATAGTTCGGTGAGGGCGACACGTAGAGTTGACGATAGCCATGCTGTTCGGCCTCATCCGGCACCATCTGAGCAGAGGCATAGGGGTTGAAAACATTCAGCTTCGCTTTCACCCCTTCATCTCCTACCCAGTAAGCATAGTGGCCTGTTGTTCGTGGTTTACCATTGTGCATTCCCTGCAATTCCACCTTGCGCACACGCACCGCTCCAGGTCGTTCCGGCTCATCCGGATAGGGCGATCCTACCATTGTCAGAATTTCTTTGTCCTCTTCGTCAAATGCTTCGGTCGGCAACTCGCTGCCATCTCCACTTACCAGCCAGACCAGCGCGCGCTCCTCATTGCTGGCAGACGAATAGAAATCGTCCTCGCTGCTTCGAGCATCGACCCAACTGCCGGACTGAGCATCTCTTTCGATCCATTGCCGCCTGCCTCCATTGTCCTGCGTCGTCGACCATACTCCCGTCCAGTAAGGATGCTCAACACTGACGCTCGTATCTTCTTCACCTGATTCCAGTATGGCTGCTGTCGCAGTGATCCGCTGATCGGGCCCGGCGTGTTCTTGAAGCTGGGCGATTGCTTTGCGCAGACCGACCATTGCATTCGCTCGAGCTTCCGCCCGCTGTGCTGAAAGCCGCGTCGTCGCCGTTTCCGTGGTAACGACCGACAGAAACCCTACGATAGCGATCGCTACCATTGCCACAATCAATAGTGTCGCGATCAGCGAAAATCCATTGCACCTGCGGCACCTGCGGCAACGACGAAACGGGCCACGTCTCATGGCAGCCCCCCTCCTCCTGGATGCACTTCCACTTTGGTCGCAAAGTGCTGGCCGTGCTGGCGCACGATCTCCGCCAGAGATACGCCGCCCGCTCTAAGCTGCGCTGCACCCTCCTTCGAAAGACTGGTAATCCCAACTCCAATGGCCTCCAACTGGCTCACATGTTCGAGCCCTGCGAGCGGCGGAATCGTCTCCACATTGGAACCAATGATACGCACTGCCGTTCCGCCGGGAACAGATCGCGAGCGGCCACCATCGCGAAACCAAACAACCACATCAAAGTCCACCGCATGCATGGCAACCAGCGAAAACGGGCTGGTCAGATGCCCTTTCTTATCTTGCTCTTCCCAGTAGCGGTCAGCGATTTGCCTGGGCGGATCATCAGAACGATCGTCCTCGCCGGGGAATAATCCGGAAATACTTCCCGTGAATCGATACAGCCCGAACACCTGAAACCGGCCCTCCTTGACGATAGAATCCTGCCACGCCATCCTGTAAGAAACGGTCGACGGCCCGCCGGAGGGCATCGCTGAAAACCGTAACCAGGGCATCTGCGTCAGCTTGTGCTCATCCGCTCCACCGATGCTGGCATCGTAGGTTAACGTGAACCATTCCACCTCCGTCTGACGCACAAAGAGCGTCTGCACATCAGCCGCAAGCTCGTCAAAAGCAACGCGCGCTTCGGCATTCTTCTCAAGCATCTGCCGCCCACCATTCCAGACTTCCAGGGTGTGATGACAGATGGCAAATCCAGTCACCAGAATCAACATGGTGATCGCCAGAGACACTAACATTTCCACCAATGTGAATGCGGCGCGATTCCTCCGGCGATATTGATCGATAACCATATCAGCGATTAATGACGAAGTGAAGCGTCACCCTGTGTTCTACCTCGCTCGACTGCCACCTCGGCGGGCTCAGCACGCGCAGAATATCCGCTTCCAGCTCGACCGATGCCGCAGCACTTCCCACACTGGGCATCGATGCCGCAGCTGAGTTTCCGGTTTGTCCGGCGGACAGCTGGGCGGGTTTCAAATCGATCCGAAACATCTGTCCCTCCAGTGAAGCGATTTCCGTTGTGATTGCTCCCGACTCGGTCGTCGATCGAGCGACAGCGATGAACACATCATTCCCGGTCGTTGCCGACCCTGCATCACCATCCGCCTTTGCCGTAGCCGGCACTGCACGATAAACGTAGGCATACAGGCTGCCTCCGGATTGCCCCCACCCGCGGGCTTCAGCATAGTCCGCAGAATTCAGGCGTTGTTCAATAGCAGGCACCAGCCGCAGGGCGCGATCGCGGGCAGTGATGTCGCCAGCATTGTCCACTCCATAGCCTAACAGTATCACCATAGGAATCATCACCCCCGACACAATGCCGATCGCGATCACGACTTCTACCAGCGTGAATCCAGCAGCCGCGAGCACAGATGACTTTGCGGTGCGGATCATTTTTCGAGTTGCTCCAAAAATTGTTTCACCTGATCCGCATTCTCGAAGTAGGTCAGGTAGCCGTTCCTGCGCACGAGAAATCCATCAACATTGGCACCTTCAGGAATCTTTACCTTCCTATCCGGTGCCTTTACCCCAGCCATCAACAGAAACGGCCTGCCGCCACCATGCCCGGATGCCGAGAACACATAGGACGCCCACGGGCTCCCGGCTTTCTCATCATCCTCACGCGAGACTGGATTCCACAGCAGGCTAGCTGCCGAGGCAGGGACATGAAAGATGCCCTGAGGCAGGTAGACACCATTGCCCACCGGTTGCCAGGTCGTCGGCTCTTCAGCGGTCTCGCCAGGAACGCGCACCACTACCAGCATGTAGCGCAGATATTTTTCCGCATCTTCTGGATCACGACTGACCAGCACCCTCGCCGTCGAACCGCGCGCCTGCGCCAGTGCCCGCGCTTGATTGAAAAGTGCCCCCGCCTCTGCGACGCCCGCCTGCATTCGAATCCCGGGCGCAGGCCCGGAGAAAAACAGCACTCCACCAGTGGCGGCGACAATGGCCATCACCGCCATGACAGCCAGAAGCTCCACCATTGAGAAGCCCGAGGTCTCTGGTGACTGCTGGAGTCTATCGGGAGCTGGTGTCGGGGATACCATGCGCGCTGTGGCAGTATAGAGGCAACGTAACACGCTTGGCGATCCTTAGGTTTGCCCTGAAATCGCAGCCGATTGTTGCCAGTAAATCTTGCTCATTGCGCAGATGCGCCCCTACTAGTGGGCCATGCAAGTTGAACGCGTAAAGTACATCATTTGGGCAGCTGACATGTCGCGCGCTATCGCCTTTTATCGCGATGTCCTGGGTGCCACGGTTTCGCGCGAATCCGAGGTGATCAGTGAAATCGAATTGTGCGGTGCCGTCATTGGCATCCACGGCGGAGGCGAGGGCAAGCGCACGTGGACCGGAATGAGTTTCCAAGTCGCCGACGTGGTCGTGGGTGCCCGCGAAGTCGTCGCCGGCGGGGGAACACTCAGCCGTGAACCACAGGAAGAAGACGGCGAGCCACCACACCTCGCCATGTGTGGCGACACAGAGGGCAACGAATTCATGCTGACGCGCAAGCGCGGATAACACGAAACTTTGGCAGTCAAACCGCCAGCTCACTGTGCTGGGCTAGCCTGCGGTGCCTTGCCCTTCTTACTCTTTCGCTTTCCGATCACCTCGGGAACGCGCACGTGCGTGACGACATCCCAGAGAAAGTAGACCAAGGCGTAGCCGATCGCTGCGACCAGAGAACCAACGATCACACAACCAAGCAGCCATGCCTGGGCAGTGGTGAAGGCGTCGGAAACATTGCTGAACGAAAGCAATGTGTCCGCACTGGTCAAATTAGACATCACGTCACGCCCTCCCGGGACATCGATTCCAATGCCAGCGAAAATCGCCATTCCGAGCTTATAGGGAAAATAGTAGAGCCAAAGCGTCAGTGGATTCGTCAGCCATGCACCGAGCACAGTGGCGGGAATGTTCCAGCGTTTGTTGCTGGCAATGGCAACACCCACGAGCATCTGCGCGGGCACAGGAATCATCGATAAAAACAACCCGGTCGCCAGCCCTTTCGCCACCGTGTCCCGCTTTGGCCGCCACAGATCACGGTCAAAAACACGCTCAGCCAGCCAATTTTGAATGCGACTCTGCCGTCGCCTGCGAGGATGCCGGAGTAACCGATAAACTTTGCGGCTGGATCGCTTGTAATGGTCATGAATCCAGTTCACAGCGGGCTCCGACGGCTATCAGTTGGAAATATGCCATCGCGACTGTCAAAGTTCTTCAGTTTTCTATAAAAGCAACGCCCATTCATTGCTAAACGACTCGGCATGAGTATCTTCCGCGTCTCGCGGCTGGGACAATTCATCAGCGGCGCATCTATATTATCATGACATTTATTCAGGCTCTTATTCTCGGCGTCATTCAAGGACTTACAGAATTCCTACCCGTTTCCTCATCCGGGCATCTGGTGCTCTCACAGAAGATGATGAGAGTGGACGATCCTGGCGTCACATTTGAGTTATTCCTCCACTTCGGCACCCTCCTGTCGGTGTTGATTTACTTCTGGAAGCCGCTGTGGCGCATGACATTATCGATCATTCCGCCCTTCAAATCAGAGTACAACCGTGAACGCAAAATGATCGGCCTGCTCGCCCTGGCTAGCGTTCCTGCAGCCTGTGTCGGGTTTTCGCCACTGAAGGATTCTTTCGAATCCGTCTACGAGAAACCCGCCATCGTCGGCCTTCTGCTGGTGGCTACTGGCGGCATCCTTTTCGTGCCCAGATTGCTCTCTAAATTCATAAATCAGAAGAATGCCGGCGAAGTGAACCTGCGCTCTGCGACGATTATGGGCATTGGCCAGGCGTTCGCGATTCTGCCCGGCATTTCGCGCTCAGGATCAACGATCGTCGCCGGCATGGCAGCCGGGGCGAAGTCATCGCACGCAGCGGAGTTTTCCTTTCTAATGGCGATTCCAGCGATTGCCGGTGGCTTCCTGGTAGAAGTGCTCAAGCACGGTAAAGATCTGAATTCGGCGATGCTCAACAATTATATCGCTGGTGGCGTGGTCGCGTTCGTTGCCGGACTGGCTGCTATTTACACCGTGCTGGCCGCCATTCGCAGAGGAAAATTCGAGTGGTTCGGCATTTATTGTCTGATCGCCGGGATCGCGGCATTCTGTTATTTCAAGTTTGGCAGCACGACTGAGTCCACTATCGATGCCGCTGACGCCGTCGCAGGCGTTCAACAGACACAGGCACAAGCCTCTTAGATGACGCCGACGTCATAATAGAATGAGTTGCCCTAGGCGCTTGCAGAAGCCGACGGAACATTTTCAACTCACTGCCTCAAAACGAGTTAACACCAGTATTGCCGATCATTTTCAGCTTGCCAGCAATTTAATATTTTGCCCGTGCCGGGTTTGCGTTTATCTACTGGAAGACAGTCGCCTCCACTGATGAGAATCCATCGGCAAGGGCGGCTGAACCACTCCTCCTGCTCCTATCCACTCTTCGATGTTTCGTACGGTCCGAAGCCAACACCTGAAATTCTTTCTGCTCATTGCTGCGGCGGGATGCCTGTGGTCGGTCAGCGCAACGGACTCTTCGAAAGTGCCGCTTGCTGATGGATTCGACTACCCAGTGGGCAAACCCGACGCACAGGGCTACTACGTTTACCGCGGTTACTGGCCCAATGGTCACTTGGGCGAGGACTGGAATGGCAATGGCGGTGGCAACACGGATCTCGGCGATCCGGTCTATGCAACGGGAGACGGCCTGGTCGTGTTCTCGCGTGACTACAAGCGTGGCTGGGGCAATGTGATCATCCTGCGCCATGCGTATCGCGAACGCGATGGCAAGGTGCATTACGTCGATTCGCTCTACGGTCATCTCGATAGACGACACGTTGAGCGCAACCAAATCGTTAAACGCGGGCAGCAACTCGGCACCATTGGCACGGCGCATGGAAAATACTACGCGCACCTGCATTTCGAGATTCGCAAGAACCTTAATATCGGCATGGCCCGCAGCTCTTTCAAAAAAGACTATAGCTGCTACCACAGTCCGCGGGCATTCATTAAAGCGAACCGGAAACTGCGCCCGGAGAACCGCTGGCATCCGGTTCCGATCAACACATTCAACCACGGCGAGCCCCCACAGAAATCGAATCAGCCGACTCCATCGACCGTACGCATCCCTAAGGTAGAGGACAAAGATCGCACGCCCGAGAACAGCCAACTCGATGAGGCCCTCGAACGCATTTTAGAAGCCAATCGCAAAATTCCAGAAGTGACTGATGACGAAATGGACGGCTTCTGGAAGCGCTTGAAAACGAAGCTCAAAAATAAGCGGAACGCGCGCAAATGACAAACACTGCCGCTGCTGGGAACGGCAGTTATGAGCGGTCATCGGGATGCGGGAAGTCGCACTACGATGCGGTGATCATCGGCTCAGGGCCCAATGGTTTCAGCGCTGGAATCACACTCGCACGCGAAGGAAAATCGGTGCTAATCATCGAAGCGAGCGACACCATTGGCGGAGGGCTTCGCACACAGGAACTGACGCTTCCCGGCTTTCGCCATGACGTCTGCGCTGCAGTTCTGGCGATGACGACATTGTCGCCGTTCATGAAGTCGGTGCCCTGGCAGGACTACGGCGTGGGAATGGCGCACCCGCACTATCCTGTCGCCCATCCTCTAGACGGTGGACGCGCTGCGGTGCAGACAACCACTGTCGCAGGAACGGTCAATCGCCTGGGGAAAGACGGCATCGGCTGGGAACGGATGCTGGGGCCATTGGATGCCCACACTCCAGAGTTGATGCAAGACTTGCTGGGACCACTCCCCTTTCCGCCGAAGCATCCGATTCTGATGGCACAGTTCGGTCTGCGCGCAGTTTTCTCTGCACGTACACTGGCACGCACACTGTTCCGCACTGAGGAAGCACGCGCCCTGTTCCTGGGACATGCGGCACATTCGATACTGCCTTTAACGAAGCCATTCACTTCCGCCGTGGGATCACTGCTGGCAGCCAGCGCGCATTGCACAGGCTGGCCGGTTGCTCGTGGAGGTTCCGCCTCCATTGCTGATGCATTAGCAAAGTGCTTCACCGATCTAGGAGGCGAAATCGTCACCGGCTGGCGAGTCGCGCACATTGATGAACTGCCGCCAGCAGACACCTATCTCTTTGATACCAATCCGCATGCGCTTGCAAATATCGCCGCATCCCGCTTGCCAGACGCTTACTGTGCGCGCCTGAAAGCCTACCGCTTTGGCCCGGCAGCTTTCAAATTAGATCTGGCGTTGTCTGATCCCATTCCCTGGACAGCAAGCGATTGCCGCCGTGCCGGAACTGTTCACGTCTGTGGCAGTGCAGACGAAGTCGTAGATTCCGAAGCCGCCGCATGGCAGCAACGTCCTACGGACAAGCCCTTCGTCCTCGTTGTGCAACCATCAGTCTTTGATCCCACGCGGGCTCCTGCTGGCAAGCACACCTGTTGGGCATACTGCCATGTGCCTAACAATGCCACCCTCGACATGACCGAGCCGATCCTGCAGCAGATCGAACGCTTTGCGCCCGGGTTCCGCGATACCATCCTGGCATCTCACACCTTTTCCCCGGCCTCCTTCGAACACTACAATCCGAACTACGTCGGCGGCGACATCATTGGCGGCGTTCAAGACTTGGGCCAAATGTTCACGCGTCCCTTGGTGCAGAGGAATCCCTACACAACACCCGCGGGGAACATCTTCCTCTGCTCCGCATCCACTCCCCCAGGCGCCGGAATTCACGGAATGTGCGGATACTTCGCCGCCAAAGCAGCCCTGAAAAAGCTTCGATAGTCGCCTCAAATTCAAATCTGATTTGAATCGCCCCCCCCGGGATGAGGCCTCAAGGCTGAATGCCTCATGTCTCCACTGTTTCGCAAGAACAGCAGGAAACGATGCCCTGAACACGTCTCGCATTCGAATCTTTATTCTGATTTACTCCATTGCATGAAGTGCCTCCCATTCGCATGTCTGCAAGTTTTGGTAGCTTCGTGGCTGAGCGCTGAGATTTCATTCACAAAAGAGCCTGGCCCGTCGAGCCGTCGCACGCCACTGACTATCTCAGAGATCATGTACCATCCCTCCCAACATCCCGACGGGTTGGACCTGGAGTTTGTTGAGATCTATAACTCGCAACCATGGGACGAGGACATTTCTGGATTTCGACTTGATGGGGCAATCAGGTTTGAGTTTCCCCCATCGACGACAATTGGCGCCAGGAGTTTCGTTGTTGTGGCCAAAGCGCCTGCCAATTTGAAGGAAGCGAGCTCTTTCGATGAAGCGTTCGGACCCTGGGAGGGACAGTTGGCAAATGACAACGAAACCGTGCGTTTGTTGAATTCTAGCGGAGCTGTTCTTTTGGAGGTGCCATACGAGGATTCGGCTCCGTGGCCTCTCCAGGCAGATGGTCTCGGTCATTCGATAGTTCTCGACCAACCTTCGCTTGGGGAAGCTGACCCGGCAGCATGGAAAGCAAGCGAGCAGATCGGCGGCTCGCCAGGTCAGCGGAATCCTGAGCTGGTGTTGCCACTGGAAACCGTCGTGATTAACGAAGTTTACGGCAATCCAACGGAGCTGGAACTTGGGTTCGTCGAGATTATGAATCGAGGTTCGGAATCGATCGACTTGAGCGGAATAGAATTGCTGCTGGTTGATGTAGAGGGAGCGTATCGTTTTGCACCGGGGACGTCGATCCCACCTGCTGAGCGTCTGGTCGTCGATTCTTCATCGCTTCCATTCGATCTGGGCTCACAGGAGATTCTGCTCGGGCTTCGAAATCCTGATGGCAACCGAATCATCGATGCTATCAAAGTGCGCACCAATGCGGCAGGCTTGAGTTTTGGCAAATCTCCTGACGGATCGAACTCGTGGAAATGGTTATCTCAAAAGACGCCGGGGCAGCTCAATTCACCAGCTTGGCGCCCTGCAGTGATTTTCAACGAGATCATGTTCAATCCAATTTCTCGACTGGAGAAGGACGAGTTTATCGAGTTGATCAATCGTTCGAATTCGGCCGTGAACGTTGGCGGTTGGCAGGTTGCTGGAGGCATTGACTTCACTGTTTCCGAAGGGCAGTCGATCGCCCCAGGCGGATTTCTTGTGATTGCCAAGGACGTCGATCACTTACGACTCACCTATTCCCAATTGGATGACACCAACACAATTGGAAACTACTCAGGAAGATTGTCCAACCGGGGAGAAACGCTGCGGCTTGAGAAGCCCGCCGAATTTCAGATCGAAAGAACATCCCCGATGATCGAAATAGACTCGGTGCGCTACCGAGATCGTGGACGAAGGTCTCAGTGGGCCGACGGAGGCGGAAGCAGTCTTGAATTGCGAGATTTCGAAAGCGACAACGACATTGAGGCGAACTGGGGCGACAGCGATGAGTCATCCAAAGCAGATTGGACATCGATAGAAGGCGTGGCGAAGGTGGAGTCAGTTTCGGGAGAGGCCGCACGATCCCTGCAAATCCAACTTCTCGGAGCTGGAGAACTGCTGGTCGACGACGTCGAAGTCTCCCAAGCCGGTGGCACCAACCGCGTTCGCAATTCAGATTTCGAGTCCACCGCGAATTGGGTATTCCAGGGCAACCATGTACGCTCAAGCTATGCTGACGTAGATGGGGGCAAGGCACTCTACATTCGCGCCTCGGGACGAGGTGACCCACACTCCAACCGCATTCGTCAACGAATGCAGAGCAATCTCACTGTCTCGAAAGATGCAACGATTCGAGCGCGCGTTCGCTGGCTCCGAGGACACCCTGAGATTCTCTTTCGAACGCTGGGGAATCATATCGAAGTCTTCGGTCGCGCGGTGGTTCCGGCGAATCTTGGCACGCCGGGGCAACAGAACAGCATCTGGATTGCGAACGCCGGCCCGACCATTGAGAGAGTCTTGCACTCACCGGTTTTGCCTGCCGCCAACGAACCGATTTCCGTGACCGCCATTGTTCGAGATCGTCAAGAAATCGGTTCCGTTCGCCTGATTTATCGCAACGATTCGACCGACGGTGATGAGAAGATTATCGGAATGGTGGACGACGGCTCGGGCACTTTCACCGCTACGATTGATGGAGCTGCGGCCGAGCAGCTCATCGCATTCCACATTGAAGCGGACGATGCTGCCAACGTCCCGGCCACGAACCGTTTTCCGGCGGAGAGTGGCGAGTGCCTGGTGCGATTCGGAGAGGAGCCGCCCCGACCCATATTTGGCGACTACAGGCTTTGGTTTACAAAAGAAACCCGCAGCGCATGGATCTCTTCGTCACGAGCTCGCACCAGCAACGAGCCGTTGAAAGTCACCTTTGTTTACAACGGAGAACGCATCATTTACGATGCTGACGCCACATTCTCCGGCAGTTTCTTCAACAGCCCAAACTATGACACGCCGACGGGAAATCCGTGTGACTACGTATGCAAATTCCCTGGAAACGACCAGTTTCTGGGTGCCAGACGAATTCTTTTATCCTGGCCGGGGCTGACGGGAGAGCCGGATCGAACGGCGCAACACGAGCAGTTCTCGTACTGGCTGGCGGCGCAGTTGGGTCTGCCTTTTAATCACCGCCGGTATGTTGGTGTCACCGTCAATGGAGTCGACCGTGGTGTAATGGAAGACACCCAGCGGCCGAACAATGATATGCTGCAGCAGTGGTTTCCCGGACAGTCCATCGAGCACTTTTCGAAGATTCAGATTCGTTACGAAGGCAATGATCCTTCAAACGATATCGTAGATGTCGGTGCCGCTACTTTGAGGGACATCACCAACGATGCGGGAGATAAACGCACGGCTTCCTATCGCTGGAATTGGGCGTCGCAGACCGATGGTGCTACAGCCAACGATTTCAGCGGAATTTTTGACTTAGTCGACGCCGTCAACACCAGCGATGACGATGCCTATACGAGCGCGGTGCGTTCTCTGGTTGATATGGAACAATGGATGCGAGTCTTTGCGCTTGAGCATACGATTGGAAACTGGGACAGCTACGGCTATGGAAACGGGCAGAACATGTATGCGGTTAAACCCAGCACGGGTAAGTGGCAGTTGATGATGTGGGATCTCGATATCGGATCTGGCTCGAGCTCCGGTGAATCCGCCACTACGGATCTATTCAGGCTTACCAATCCATTTTTTCCTCAAGTCAACGGCGACCGGACGATCGTGCGGCGGATGTATGAACATCCTGAATTCGTCCGCCACTTCTGGAGGACCCTGCAGCAGGCTGCCAACGGGCCGATGACAGAGGCTCGAGTAAACTCAATCGTCGATAAAAAATTCGACAAGCTCCGCGAAGTTTTTGGAACGTCAATCCGCTCCCCCTCGGCAATCAAAACTTACATGAAGAACAGGCGAGAATTCATTTTGAAAGAACTCGCAGAGAACGTGTCCGCAGAGTTCTCGGTGCAAGGCGTCACTGGAGGCAACCTTTTGACGCAAACCAATCCTGTGGCGATTCGAGGCACTGCCCCCGTCTCGGTTAGAAACATCGCTATCAATGGCGCATCTTTTCCAGTTCACTGGACGTCACCAACTGAGTGGGAGTTTGAATACTCGCTCTTTGAGACAACCACTGATTTGCAGATCGACGGCGTCACATCGAATGGAGATCTGGAGCCGGAGTCTTCGCTAACCGTCTCGATCGAATTCACCGGGGAAATCAATAACATTAATCCAAACATCGTGATCAATGAGTGGATGGCGATCAATGATCGAACACTGGCAGATCCGGTTGACGGTGACTTCGAAGATTGGGTGGAACTCACCAATGCAGGAACCGAAGCCATCGACCTGTCCGGTTACACGCTGACCGACGACATTGAAACCCCCACAAAGTGGTCGTTCCCGATCGGCCAAATTGGAACAACATTGGCTCCCGGCGAATTTCTGCTGGTCTGGTTGGATTCAGAACCCGATCAAAACTCACCCGAGTCTGGCCTCCACGCGTCGTTTTCCTTGAACGGAGGCGGCGAGGAGATTGGATTGTTTACCCCTGAAGGCGCCCGCATGGATGCAGTTAAGTTCAGCGCACAGTCTCCCGATATCAGCATGGGGCGAACCCCGGATGGTTCAAGAAGCCTCCCCGTTGTACTTTCGTTCGCCACGCCAGCGGCAAACAATGCGACCGTGGCAGTTTCTGATTTCAGAATTCTCGAAGCCACTCTTCTGCCCGACGGCAGTAACATCCGGCTTACGTGGCAGACTCAGCCCGGACAGAGCTACATCATTGAATCAAACACAGCCTTGGACGATCCGTGGCAAATAGTGGGCGATCCAATAACTGCGAGTGCCGACTTCCTCACCGCCGATGTTCCGGTGCCAGATGAGTCAGCCATCTACTTTCGGATATCGACTTCAAGTGAGTAGGAGGATTCGCCGATGACAATCGAAAGCGCGGAGCAAGGCAATAGGATTGATGTTGTGCATCAGGTCGGCTATGCGGACGGCTTCACTCCATCACTTTGCCTGCTTGACAATGGCCTCCGATTAAAATTTATTAGTGTTCCTATGAACACATTAAATAAAGATGACTCCCCACTCCGTGAAAAATTCCGGGCAAGACTCATCGATCTCAGACTCCCTGCCAAAACACACCCCTATCTCGAGAACTGGGCCGAATCCTTCATGAAGGCCAAAGCTTACCGCGCTGCCGACAACACCCACTCCTACTTCGCCGCCCTTTCTCGATCCGCCCGCCTCGCCGATTGGCAATTCAACCAAGCCATCCAATCCGCCAGAATCCTGGCCTGCGATCTCCTCAAGCTCCCCTGGGCCGACTCCTTCGACTGGGAAACCCTCAGCCTCGAAGCAAAAGATCCTCCCAAAACACACCGGAACTTCCTCTGTGAAACCATCCCCATCGATCCAGCAACTCCTCAATCCATAAAAGCCGGGCCCTCCTCCCTCAACCACCTCGTTCTCGACCGGAACGTCGCCCCTTCCACCCAAAAACAAGCTCTCAACGCCCTCGTCTTCCTCCACCGCGCTGTCTTCCAGCACGGCGAATTCATCATCCAGACTCCCTTGCCACCCCGGGAATACCGACGACCTCCCACCATCCTCAGTCGCCCCGAAGTTCACGAACTCCTCGACCACCTGCAAGCTCCCTGGCTCCTCGGCGCACAGCTCATGTATGGTGCCGGGCTGCGCGTGAGCGAAGCCATGGCGTTGCGCATTAAGTACCTCGATTTCGACAACAACACCATCCAGATCCATGATGCGAAAGGCGGCAAACATCGCATCGTCCCCCTCCCGCAAACTCTGCAGCCCCATCTCAGGATTCAGCTCGAAAAGCTCAGGACGCAGCACCAAAACCACCTCGAAAATGACTGCGCCGCCGTCCACCTCCCGCTCTCCCTTCAACGCAAATATCCCAATGCCGCCCTCGAGTTCCCGTGGAGCTTTCTCCTCCCCGCCGCCAAACTCTGCGCCCATCCCCGCACCGGAAAATTTGCCCGATACCACCTCCTCGAGGACTCCATGCAAAGGCAGCTCAAAAAAGCCCTTAAAAAAACCACCATCACCAAGCGGGTCACCTGCCACACCCTCCGACACAGCTTCGCCACCCATCTCCTCGATGCCAACGCCGACATCCGCACCCTTCAGGACATCCTCGGTCATGCCGATGTCTCCACCACCATGATCTACCTGCACCTCACTGACAAAAAAGGAGCCGGAGCCCCCAGCCCCCTGGATTTACCCCCTCCTACCCAGCAACCGTAGTCGAAAAGTTGCGATTTTGATCCCCCCCCCAGGAATCGTATGGGGCGAAGCCATTTACGCGATCCCAGCCAAGCCCCTAACCAAAAACCACAAGCGAAAACGTAAGCAAACCACCCGGACCACTCTACCCGATGAGGGATGGAGGTGACCACCCACAGATTTTTTTCCGCGAAGCGGGGATTTCCCGTCGCCAACACGCCCATCGTGGCCCAAAGCCTCGCTCTTGGTGCCAATGTCGACTCTCTGCGAGACATAGGAGTATCTCCGGTCAACGCAGGATCCCCACCTCGCTGAAAAAAAGGACTTGGATTACCATCATTGACTTGCTAAAAGTCGGAATGATCGGGAGAGGAAATGCCATCACCAACAGTCACCTTGCCATCGGAGATACCCGGCCCCCCCGGATAACAAGGTGAAACCCAGACCCCCCGCATAATAAAACTGTTCGGCGCAAAATGGAACAACAATGCATGAAGTTGACTGCCGACATTCCTATGACTTCCGGGAGATGGTTAAGGCTGTCCACATTTATTCTCGGATGTCTGGTAGTTTTGATAGTATTGAGCTTGGACTATCTTTACAGCTCTCCTCCTGACTGGCAAACAGTCGCATTCATCTTACTGATTGGCCTAGGGTGCTGGGCGTCTTGGCGTGGAGCGTTCAAAAAGGGCAGTTGGTGGAAGCGTTCTGTCAGCGCTTTACTTGGTTTGCTTTATGGCTATTTTTTGTGGGGAATTTCCCTGGAGATTGCGGCTTACTACTTGTAGAACCACTCATGGAAATCAAGCCGAATCGGGTAGGCGGGAGATTTGAACTCCCGCCCCCCACACCACCAAGCATACGGCTCCGTACTAAGGCGGTTCCGACTCGCCACATGTTATCTGTTTGG
>JBNMNB010000101.1:0-25567 GCA_051270635.1 Verrucomicrobiales bacterium
CGAAGCGCCCGACCTCGTTCATCATGATACACAAATTCAGAGGCATCCTGGTGATGCGTCGCGGACGAGAGAGATGCCTCGCGAGCCCGCTATCTTACGAGCAAGGACAGTACCTAATCGCGCTTTGGCCTAAAAGGAACAATCTTCACAAGCAAACCAAATCCACCAAACAAGAACACAAGCTAACACTACGCCATCTAAGCTGAATTGCCACTAAATTGCCGGGCAGGGTGCGGAATGTGTGCTCTAAGACACCTAGCCCATCAATAGCGATCTTGACGACATCCCCTGACTGCAGGGTGAAATCGGTCGACGGGACAATGCCAGTCCCAGTCATGAGCCAGCAGCCATCGGGAAACTCATTGTCGCGGAACAAGAACTCTGCCAGTTGTTCAAACGTGCGTTTTAGCTGAGTCAGAGCCGTTTCATCCTCAAAGGCGACTTGCCCGTCACGGAAGATGCTCAAGTGAATCTTCGTCTCCTTCGGAAGTGGATCGCAGACGCATAGAGCAGGGCCCAGGGCGCATGATCCTCGATAGACCTTGGCTTGAGGAGGATAGAACGGATTCTCGCCTTCAATCATCCCAAGCACGAAACAAAGGACACCGGATGTTCTAACGCAGCCTATTTCTCAGAACCGGAGAGAAAAGGGAGGACATAGTAGAGGAGGTAGGCAAAGGAGGTGATGAAGGCTGCCACATAAGTCCAAGCCGCAGCGTCTAACACTTCGTTAACCCCCTTGTGTTCGTCATGGACGATCATGCCTGACGTGGTGAGCATCTCTTTGGCCCGTCGTGTGGCATCGAACTCTACTGGCAGGGTCACCAAGTTGAAGACCATGATGACGCCCCAACCAATCGCCATGATGGTGAAGCCGAAGCTCCCTGCGAAGATACCAGTGAAGATACCCACCAATGGCAACCACATGACGATCTGACTGGCTATCTGGGTTGCACTCACAGCAAGCATGCGGACTTGCAGAGGGGAGTAGGCCTGGTGATGCTGAATCGCGTGGCCAACCTCATGAGCCGCTACACCCAGAGCAGCTACAGAGTCCCCGTGGTAGTTCTCTTCGGAGAGGACGAGGCGTTTGCGTAAGGGATCGTAGTGATCGCTGAGCATCCCTTGTTGAGCGACCACCTCGACATCGTCGATTGCATTCATTTGGAGGATCTGCCGTGCTGCTTCAGCTCCAGTGATGCCGGATACGGTACGAACCTCGCTGTATTTGCGAAACTTGGTCTTCACCCGCCACGCTGTGAAGAGCGACAAACCGAGAGTACCAAAGAAGATGAGTAGATAGAGTGACATATGGAGAACGAACGGTGTTAGAATCGATTGGTAAAAGTGACAGAGATTACTTCAGAGGTCCCGGTAGATGCGTCGAGCGAGGCTGCCCGGTTTGCGCTGCCTTCTAAGCGAGGGGAGAAGAATGCTGCGAGCCAGTGCCTATTGTGAAGTTGAGGAACGATTTCATCGGTGGATTTGGTGATTTAGTGAATCTTTCGAAGTCTCTGGAGACGGACGGCTCAAGACTGGCGAAGGCTGTCCGCGAGGAGCTATCCGTATGGCTGTCGGGAACATTCGTTGTGACCGACAGGGCGTTCTGACACAGCCGTTCCAAACGATCCTGCTGCACTGGGCCGATAGCTTTTGGAGAATACTCCTCCAGGATTTGTAACTCGAGAGCGAGGCAATGAAGATGGTCCTCCGCTCTGTGCAACAACCACTCGCTTTGAGGCAATAGCGTTGCGTAGCGTCGGCAATCATACTGCGCACGAAGCAGACCAGAACGCAGCGTTCCGAACTTAGCTGTTTCGGCAGGGAGACTCGGTGGCGCCTTGATAGTTGCAGTAGAGGTCATGGCAAATGGTGTCCCGTGCGTGTTCATAATGTAAACCTTATCGTGAATTTTAGAACCGGCTAATTGAAACATGATACAAATTGCCTGTTTTGTGGTGTGGGCAACCAAGAATGTGTCACCGTGTGCTGTCGGACAACGATGACGGGTGTGCCCAATGGCGCGTTCTCGAAATAAACTTCAGCCATGTGTTCAGGAAGACGGACACAGCGATGAGAGGCCGGGTAACCTGGCAGAAACCCTCGGTGCATCCCGATCGGACCATTGAAGCGCAAGAAGCAGCCCATATCAGCCCCTAAGTATCGGGTGCCAGGAGGGCGTCTGTCTTTGCGATTATCGATGTCCTTGACCACCACATTGCCAGCGGTATCGACGTAGTCGCCGTAGCAGCTTGATCGGTGGTTAAGAGCCTTCTGAGTGACCTTGAACGTACCGGTAGGCGTTGGATGCGATGCTGTGCCGGTCGAGACGGTGCTGTATCCAACGAGGGTATCGTCTTTGTAAAACGAAGCACGTTGGTCGCTGAGGTCGAGGACAATCTTATGGGCGCCAGTGATCCCGTCACCATCCCAATGGGCATCAGACATAAGAGGAGAAAGGGGCGCGGAAGCCTGGGTCGCAGCAGGTGGGCCCAACCCATCAAAGTAGCCCCTGCTGAGGTTTCGTGGAACAAGAGTACAGGACCAGCGCGCCGAGGAATGTCACCAAGCTGAAAGCCTTCATTAGAATACACGATTTAAATTACATGCACAGGCTTAGTGGATTCCGGAGAAGGGATCGCGTTGTGGATCCGCCTCGGAGGGTGCGGACTCCAGAGATACCTGGTAGACGAAGCCGGGGTTCTCCCACATCTCCTTTGGAGTCGGGGCTTTCTTGTAGGGCACAGTGCCCTGGTGCAATTGGATGGCCCCAGCCTCATCGAGCGTGAGGTAGCATTTCTGCGGAAACTCGCTGGCTCTTGGCCGCTCCAACTGGCCAAGCAGGAACCACCCGTCCTCGGTATTCTCGTCTAGGGCGTGGATCAGCATCGAGCCGTTCTGGTAAAATGTATCCAAAGGGCTTGTGGCTATGAGTCCCGCCCTGGGGACGCCGTCTGAGTTGTCTGAACGGAAAGACTCCGTCAGGCAGTTTCCCGCATTAAAGACAGTCTCCTCGTGCCCGGTGTTCGCCACCAATGTGACCACTCCGACTGCGATCCGGTAGTTGAGCACCCATGTACCGTTCTCATCCTTGCTCACTAGCGGCGTTCTTGACGGGTCGATTGCTGACGAGGCATCGATGGAGTTGCCTCCGGTGCCATATACCAGGAAGTGTGCTGGCCCCCTATGGAACGCGGGAAAGCCATCGGCGTCGGAGCCCTTCGCCAGGTCCTCGAGAGCAGGCTCGTTGGAGCCATTCTTCCTGCACAGGTAGAGCTGGAACTGCTGGCGGTGATCGACCTCGAACTGGACCCATACATTGCGGCGAAGCTCCTCGCGGGTGATCTGCAACTCCTCTCGCAGCTGCTCCGCGATGAACGTCCCCCATTGGTGCGGGGTCCCTCCCTCATAGTCTTTTCGAAGCACTGTCACCTGGAGCGTCATTCGATCCCAGGCGGTACGCGCCTTGCCGACGGGCTCCCCGTCGAGCTGGTAGAGCTCGGTACCGACCTGGAAGATCTCCGTTACCGGCTCTTCGCCGAATGGCACCATCCGGGTGAACGAGCAGGGCAGAAAGAAGAAGAGATTCTTGATATCAAACTCCAACTGATCGAGTCCCTTCTTCATGAATTTGACTGCGGCGTCCTTGTCGAAAGCGAACTGGCGTAGGCGTTCGGCGTAGCAAGCCCCAATCGAAGTCGAGAGCTTGGCGAACTCCGGATCGAACGTGATCCTCTCGCGGTTCCAGGTGAATGACGGCAGGGTGCTCAGCTCCGAGCGCAGCTCACGCATCACCAGGTCGAGATTACACGACTTGCCTGAGAGGATAAGCCAGTCGAGCTGCGGCTCACCACCGGCGGCTGATCTCCCATGGAGCCTAGTCGCCACGAGCCCCTTGGCGAGCATTGCCGCTTCGTGGATCACGGGCTGAACGACGATTTCGAATTGTTCGCGAGAGAAGGCGAGATTCAGATCCTCACCCAACCCCACCGGGAGGTCATCACACGCCGTGAGCACTTCCCGGCATTCTTCCTCCGAGAGCCTGAAATCCAGTGCGGTTTCGCCGGTCTTCACCCCTGAGCTTCCGAGGTATATCTTGGCGGCCTCGGCGTGCTTCCATAGGAGTCCAAAAGCGCGTCGTCGTCCTGCTGAATCTGTCGTAGCGCTCTCGTCCGGATACTTCCAGCGTGTGGGGATGATTGCGTTTGCGACGTCGAGCAGGTACTGCCCGTGGCGTCCCGTCAAGTGCGAGAGGTCAGCGAGCGAACCTTCAATATAGGCGTCTCCTTCCATGATTATCTCCTCGCCCTCAGGGTTCTTCCGGATCTCTTGGAGCCAGACGTTCCTTGTATCGACGGGGAAGTCTTCCATGTGAGACAGGAGTTCGTCGGCGAGGATCGCCTTCATGGCTTGGAACACCCGAAGCGTTATGAGTTGGCCGCCTAACTGAAGGTGACCTGTCGACCCAAGCAGCTTCGGCGTCATCCGGTAGTAGCGCCCGTGTCCGCCACGACTGTCCTCATCCTCCTTGGCCAACGGGTCCTCGACTTCGAGCGTGAGCTCTATCAGAGCCAGGTCCGTCGTGCCTCCACCGATGTCGAAGACGAGAATGTTGTGGCTCCAACTGGTGGGGTTCTCCACGGGACTCGGGTGACTGCGCGATCTAAATGTGTCGAGCCCGACCTGCAACGACCCTCCGAGGTCGTAGTCCCTCATCAGGTAGAAGATCGCAGACGACACGGCCTCGTCGTAGTCCGTCCACACCATGGTTCGAAAGAGATCACGTCCGTACTTCTCGTACTGTCGCCGCACCGAGGGCGGCGATACCGTCGGATAAGTCAGAATCGCCCGGCTAAAATCGCCTTTGGAGAATTCTTCGGGAAGCCTCTGGCGGTGTTCGTCGGTAAGATCGCGGAGCCTTCTCCAGGCTGACTGGATCAGCTCTTCTGCCGACACTCGGTCGACCTGACCGTTGGCCTCGACGAGGAAACTGTGTTCCTGGCCAATGTAGCGCTTTAGCGTCCGGAACGAGCGCACTGGTCCGTCCTTATCGATTCCGCTTGAGATCTGATGGGCATCGGCGCCCAATTCGACTCGCAACGGGTGCAGATGGCTGACCTCGAGCTCGCTGGAGATCTCTAGTGCCAGGGTATTGTCGCCGACATCGAATTCCACTGGCCTGAGGTTTAACGCCTCAAGTGGCGGAACCCGGAAAACGTCATCGAAGAGCTGGTGCAACCATTTCAATCCCCAGGTGCGCAGCTCCTCAAGGTGAGTATCGGCCAACCTGGTTTCGAGTCGCCCCAGGATGACATAACACGTTTCCGCGTTGCCCTTGCGGAAGGCATCCTCGACAACGCGGCGGCCGCCATGATCGCTGATTTGGTCGCCAATCGCATTCAGCGTCTCGTTCCAGGCCTCACAGAGTTCGGCCGGAAGCCCTGATTCGTTCTGCGGATTGCGCGTACCATCGAGCGTTTTCAGAAATTTACGGCAAAGGCGATCAAACTGTTCCTTCGGGAGTCCGATGAGGGGCTTTACGTGATGGGGATCGAAAACGGTCACCGTCGAATAGGAGGTGCCAAAGTCGATCGAGATCCAGCCGGGATAGTCGACCGAGACTCCATTTGCGGCCTTTGCGATTAAAACCGAATGGCGGATCGGGGCAAGGTCTGCCACTTCGATCTTGAGCTTTCTTCTCACCGAACCGAACTCGTGAAGGCTGCGTTCCTCCGGCTCAGTGAGATCGATTAGGATGTCCTGGTACCAGACAATCTCGTCGCCGTCCTTTGGCTGGGTACGCGAATCGGCATTTAACCCGTCCCTAGTTTTCGGTCGGTGCAACTGGAAGAAAACGTTCACTCTTTCGACCGCCGCGGCGAAGGGGTCTTCTTGGTCGTTTTCCGTCTCTAGAGTAACTGATGGGCGTTCACACGAGGGCAAGCCTCGCACAGTGATTCTGAGTTCCGCTTCCTTGTTAGGCGTGACGATGAGCTCGTGTGGTTCGACCACGATAGAGACGATGTTCTTCGCCGTTGTTGGACTGTCCGGCTGGGCTGCGCCGATACCGTTTGCTCCGCCTTCATTGTTGGTGGAAGCGTCAGTCTCCGGCTCAGCTGTCGTAGCATCGAATTGGAGTAGCGTCGTGGACGTGAGGTCACTCGAACCGAACGAGAAGAGGCCTGTGTTTGCGTAGCGCCCCGAGATTGTGAATTCCACAGGAGTTCCTAGTTCCTCGGCCTTGATCGTTTCGGGGTATCTAAAGCGAACCGGCTTCGTGATCTTGACGGGCAGGCGCTTGGACAACCACCCGTTGATTGCTTTCAAGTCGTGATCCGCGATGGCTTTCGAGTGAACTTTGAGCGACCGGATGTTGATCTTCTTTCCGCCGGCGGGAACGAACTCAATGGTGGGGACTTTGTGGGTTTCTCCGTTAGAGGCGTCATAGATGACTCCAGATGGAGTCCTAGATCCGTTCTCCTGAGGCAAGTGTATGGTGATAGGCATGGCGTAAGTAGATAAGATGGTTCTGGTGTTAGGGAGTGCGGGGCGCAGCCGCCAGTCCTCTAGTAGCTGTAAGCATCAATACTCCTGAGGCTGCTTGCGACGTCGCCGGATGCAGCGCCAATGCCCTCAGTATCGCCAGTGTCTCCGCTTAGAAATCCGACGAAGGCGCGATCCTCTGAGAGGTGTCGGATTTCACCGCTCAGTTCGATGAAGGTGTCGATGAGCGAATCGATCGCTGACTGGTTGATGCGTCCGCAGATCTCGCTGAACTGTCGGCTGAGAGCTTCGACGAACTGCTGGTTGAACTGACGCAGGTGCACCTGGTGTCGCGCCTGCCTCTGGGTCTCCGACGCTAGATCCGGGCTCCAGGGAAGAGCTCTTCCCAGCGACATGGGGAACTGGGATCGCCAGTATTCCTTCTGTTCTTCCGGGTCGCCTATGGACGCCGCTTTCCTGCAGTCTTCGAGGAGCCGGTCAATGAGTCCCTTCTTTCTGAGATCGAGCGCGACCTCCAGCATCTCTATGTCGTCCGCGTGCTCTTCATCGGCTTCCTGTCGGGCGATAGACGCGTAACGGCGGAGTTCCTGGGTCAATTCGCTCTCATCGATCACTGTGGAGAACTCCGCCATCCACTGCTCGAGCGCCTCCCGCGCTTTGCTGGACGTGTAGTCTGCCAGACGGCTACAGCTAAGAAGATAGGAACTTTCGAAGTCGCTGGACGAGATCGGAAGGTTTGAGTTGTCCTTGCGCCTGCCTGTGAGGAGCGAGCGATTCTTTGGCCGTGGGGGCGCGATGAATCCGTCTTCCGAGGAATTGAGCAAGAGGCTCCATTCCTTCCATTTTCCAACCTCAATGACCGAGCGTTCATGGATCATTTCGTGGAGGTAGGTGCCGTCGATTTTGAGTTCGCGCGCTTCCTCTCTGAGGACATGGCTGAGGGAAGCGAACTTCCCGACAAGTCGGTTCAGAGCATGGATGATGATCTCGCGTGGGCTGTCTGCGACGGATCGGTGCTGGTTGCGCTCCAGTAAGAGGCACAGTCCCTCGACCTCTCTCGAGAGGCCGACCCCAAGATTCGATGCGCGCTGGCTAAGCTGCTTGATACCGTGGTTTGCCGCATGGTGCTCCAGGACACCACGCAACGACTGGAGACTGCCATCCTTTGTGAAGTCGGTGAGCCATTTGCGCAATATACTGGCGTCGCTCAGTGAGGTCGCGACCTTATTCCAACGGGAGACAGACTCATTGATCGAATGGCGATTTGCCTCGATGCGTGGATCCACCGCCTCACTATGGGTGGCCGACTTCTCGTGCAAGACCTGAAGGCCACGGAGTGGTGAGAGCAAGATGATGCGGTCTGAATTTTTGGTGAACGCCTGGGCACTTTTGATCAGAGTGTCCAGCGCGGGCACTTGCTCGAAGATTTCATGATCAGTGATGGGCGCCGTCAGCGGGAGCTTGTCTAGGAAAGTAGCGGCTTGCTCGTCGACGGGCAGTTGATCGAAGCGGCTGATAGCGGTGAGGAAACAGTCTGCAATGTTGCCTGCTCTCTCCTGTTGCATCATTTGGTAGAACTCGTTAACACCCCCGGCTCCGGGACGCTGGCCGTTAAGGAGAACGAGGATCGTCTGGACGTCTTTGAGTTCCCTCTGGCAAAGATAGCGGTCCCGAACACCGGAAGTGCCCGCGCCGAGGCCGGGAAAATCGAGCAATACGAAGTCCGACGTCAATTCCCAGGCATGGCGCGGCACGAACACCGTGATCTCACAACGATTGACTAGCAAGAAGGCCTCACCGAGTTGCTCGGCGGACGGGTCGGGCGAAAACACGGCGGAGGGTGCGACCGTCAGGTCCGCGAAACGCATGCTGCTGATGTCTTGAGTCATCCGTGGAAGCTGGAGACCGTTTCTGGCAACCTCGTGCGAAACCTTAACACATCGACCATAAAGCGTAGGACCGAGAGCCATATCGGTGCGTGTGAAATCCACCAATTCCTTGAGGAAGTGACGCTGAGCAGGATCCTGTGTATCCTCCCAGCAAGCCCGGCAGCAATCGATCACCTGCTGCTGGAAATCCTGCGCGGCGGTCTCCAATTTCGCAAATTGGCGAAGGTGCTTCTTTGAGAGTTCTGTGGCGCGGATCCTAACTGTAGCCTTCCGGAGGAAGTGCTCGTAGCACTCCATTACTCCGTGGCGGTCAAGATACTCAATCTGAAGATCGCCAATCTCTGAAGCGCTGACACCCTCCGCTGCCTGCTTCAATTTGAGGGCGGTGACATTCCCTGTCGTGGGAATCTCGCTGACTGGCAGCAGATCGGCGCGCTCGATGAGCGCTCCCAAGAGGAGCGACTTCCCAGCACCGAACTCGCCAACTACCCCGATCCGAACGGGCTCCTCTGCTGTCCGAATCAGCTGCTCTGCAGCGCGGAGAACGACCTCCTTCTTCTGGGCGATCGAGCCCACATCCGGCAACTCCAGAGTAGTGAGTAACTGCTTCACTTCGATGGCGTAACGATGAGCATCATGTATCGCAGACGCTGGGACATGTCTGGGTGAGTTCATCTGCTCTGTGTTCACTGTGGAGCCCGTGTTAAATACGGTCGGAAGCAAGATTGACATGGTTCGAATGTTGCGAGCATGTGTTGAGCGTCAACGGAAACATGTAACAATTTTCATGCTTTTAATGGCGTTTTCTAGAGAACCCTGTTTCTCTGGCTGAGCAGAGCTTTGATTGACAGTGCAGTTTTGACGCGAGATCTTGGAGAAAGCGCCTATTGAAGCGGTTATTAGCTTCTTGTTGTGGTCTCAGAATAGCCTGCCGATGCTAACGTGATTGAAGTTGCATAAAACTCGGCCTGATCATCCGGACCGTTTTCTAACCAACCAAGCACGGGAATTGGGAGAAACACGGCCTTGCAGATTTTTCGATGTATTTCTATTGCATGAAAAATAATTCATGTTATTATGGATTGTAATGACGATAACCACCCCAACTAAATGCCGATTGAACTCAAGTGGGAGATCTTTCTGTGGGGCTATCGGCACCAATGATCAGATGCTATGTCGATCTTAGAAAGCCGCGAGAAACACATTTGGATGAGCGAGCAGTGATCGCAAGATCCGAGTGTGGCGTTCAAGCAGGTTATGATTTTATAGTACGCTGACCGAGGTGGTAGAAGACTACATGAGACGCCGGATGCCTTCGAATAGGACGAGCGAGAGATTCTGGTGAAGGGCGCTGTCCAAGCCATTTTCAATGTTGGGACTGCGGGCAACGCGATTTGCTTGATCACTGCGGCGAGCGGGGCTCTGTTGAGCTACGGGCTAACTAGGGTTCTCAATCGTTATCTACAGCACGGCGCTAGTTTTCACTCCCGTTGACATGGAACCCTTTTTGATTGTATGCATGTGCTAGGCTTCGCTTTGCCCTTAGCAGTAATCTTGCCATTTATAGCTGCGTTGCTTATTGCCTTGTCGGCACGGAACAGCCGTGTGGCGTCATGGGGAGCGGCGCTGGCGGCGTTGGTAGCCTTATTGGTGTTGATTCCGGGTATGTCGCCCGTGTTTGCCGGGCAGACTCTGATCCAATCCTGGCAGTGGGTTCCCGCCATCGGGCTGGAATTTGCTTTCCGCTTGGACGGGCTGTCCTTGCTTTTTACACTGATGATATTGGTTATTGGCCTTCTGGTAATTTTATACGCTGGCTATTACCTGTCGGCGAAAGATTCGAGGGGACGGTTCTTCGCCTATTTGCTGTTGTTCATGGGGTCAATGCTAGGGGTTGTCCTCTCCGAGAACCTACTGCTAATGTTAGTTTTCTGGGAGCTGACTGCGCTGAGTTCTTTTTTGCTGATCAGTTTTTGGCAGCATCGTGAGGATGCGCGACACGGAGCCCGCATGGCGCTGGCGATTACCGGTATGGGCGGACTGGCGCTGCTAGGTGGCGTGCTGTTGCTGGGGCATATCGTCGGCAGTTATAACCTGACGGAGGTGCTAGCGGCGGGTGATAAGATTCGTGCTCACGACTGGTATCTTCCCACCCTGATCCTGATTCTTATTGGAGCGTTTACTAAATCCGCCCAGTTCCCGTTTCATTTCTGGCTGCCTCATGCAATGGCTGCGCCAACGCCGGTTTCTGCTTACCTGCATTCTGCAACAATGGTGAAGGCGGGCATCTTTCTGCTAGCGCGGCTGTTCCCGGCGCTAGCGGGCAGTTCCGAATGGTTATGGATTGTGGGGACTGTTGGAATGTTGACTCTACTGCTGGGCGCATTTGCCGCTCTGTTCCAGCATGATTTGAAAGGGCTTCTTGCTTATTCAACGATTAGTCACCTCGGGTTGATCACTTTGCTTTTTGGGCTGGGCACGCCTTTGGCTGCGGTGGCGGCGCTTTTCCACATCATCAATCACGCAACTTTTAAGGCATCGCTGTTTATGGTTGCTGGGATCATCGATCACGAAACGGGTTCGCGTGACATGCGCAAACTCAACGGCCTTCTGAAGTACATGCCGCATGTGTCCATACTCGCGATCATCGCGGCAGCGGCCATGGCGGGAGTACCCCTCCTGAACGGTTTTCTCAGTAAGGAAATGTTCTTTGACCAGGCTGTGGTTGCTTCTGGTGCTTCGTCGTGGGCGCTGGCGATTCCGATTCTGGCGACGCTCGGGGCTATTTTCTCGGTCGCTTATTCACTACGCTTTGTTCACGACGTGTTCTTCAATGGCGAACCGGTGGGATTGCCACGTACACCGCACCCGCCTCCGCTCTATATGCGGATACCGGTCGATTTTCTTGTGATCATCTGCCTCGGCGTGGGCATGCTGCCTGCGCTGACAATAGGGCCTTTGCTGGCAGTGGCGGTGGAATCTACAATTCAGGGCAAGCCGCCTTACTATAGCCTGGCAATCTGGCATGGTTTCAATCTGCCGTTGATGATGAGCGCCATCGCCCTCATCGGTGGTGTCTCGGTTTACACGTTTCGTCGGCGTTTATTTGCCTGGAATGAGAAGCACCTGGCGCACTTGGACTCGCGGGTTGTCTACAACAGAGCGTTGCAGGGTTTGCTCTGGCTGGCGACTAGCATTACTCGACGGTTTGACAAGGGTTCGCTTCAACACATGGTGGCCTGGACGCTGGGTGCTGCAGGGATGATAGCCGTGGCAGGCTTTGTGTCGATGGATGCTCCGTTGTTTGGCGACCGTGCGTTGATGGATTTTGATCCGGTCGCACTACTAGCTTTTGGCGGGCTGATGTTGGCTAGCGTGTTCACAGTGGTGATGCATCGGCAGCGGATGATTTCATTGATCATGCTGGGCGTGGTGGGGCTGTTAGTTTCGCTGGGTTTTGCCAAGTTTTCTGCTCCTGATCTGGCACTGACGCAACTGTCGGTGGAAATTGTCACCGTGGTGCTGCTGATGCTGGCCTTGTTTTTCCTGCCGCAATACACCCAGGCGGCTGGTTCGAGGTGGCGGCATTTCCGTGATGCTGTATTGGCGACGGGGATTGGTTTGGGGGCGGCGTTATTGATGCTGGCGGTGCTTACTCGCGACCTGGTGCCGATTTCCGGCTATTTCCTGGAAAATAGTGTGTCGGGAGGTGGGGGCACCAACGTTGTGAATGTGATTCTGGTAGATTTCCGGGGCTTTGATACCTTGGGAGAAATCGTCGTGTTGTCGCTGGCGGGACTGGGGATCTTTGCCTTGTTGAGCAAGATACGATTGCACGCCTCAGCGACGGACTTGGAAGGACGGGCATGGAGTATAGATAGCCATCCGATCATATTGCAGAATCTTTCAAGGCTGCTGTTTCCACTGATGCTCTTGTTTGCCGCCTTCGTTTTCTTTCGTGGGCATAATTTGCCTGGTGGTGGCTTTATCGCCGGTTTGATTGCGGCGCTGGCCATCGTGCTGCAATATTTGGGCAATGGGATCTCATGGACGTCTGCACGTATTCGCACCGACATGCATCAGGTGATTGCGGCCGGGTTGTTTTTCGCGATTGGAACAGGCCTGGTCTCGGTCTTCCTGGGGTATCCGTTTCTGACTTCCGCCTTCACCTACGTGAAGTGGCCAGTGGTGGGCAAATTTGAAGTCGCCAGTGCTATGATCTTCGATCTTGGTGTCTTCCTGGTGGTGGTTGGTGCGACGGTGATGATCTTGGTGGAACTGGGCAAGCTGAATCTCATGCAGGCAGCGCCTGATAAGGGTCAGAAAGGAGGGCGCTAATGGAGGTTCTGATTGCTATAAGTGTGGGCGTGATGACGGCGTGCGGTGTGTATCTGGTGTTGCGC
The DNA here is from genome assembly GCA_051270635.1 of Verrucomicrobiales bacterium. GTDB lineage: Bacteria > Verrucomicrobiota > Verrucomicrobiia > Verrucomicrobiales > DEV007 > JAGROY01. The sequence continues at coordinate 12,797 of JBNMNB010000101.1, forward strand.
GCCAGTACCTTCCCGGTGGTGGTTGGACTAACGCTGCTGTCGTACGCCGTGAATGTGTTTCTGTTTTCGATGGGACGCCTAAAAGTGGGTGCGCCTGCCGTGATCGACCCGGTGGCGGATGGTTATGCCGACCCCTTGCCACAAGCGTTGGTTTTGACGGCGATCGTCATTGCGTTTGCCATGACGGCTTTTGTGATCGTTCTGGCGTTGAAGGCGCGAGATGAATTGGGCAACGACCATGTGGATGGCGAGGGCGGTAACCTTCCCGACAATGAGGAGACAGAAGGATGACGCATTGGGTCATTTTGCCAGTGTTGTTGCCTTTGATTGGCGGGCTCCTGCAATTGGTGATTCGCCGATTTAGCTTTCCTGTCCAGCGTGTGTTGGGTCTGGCGCTGGTTGGTGGGTTGCTGACGGTGAGCATCAAGATGCTGCTGTTGGCACAGGCGGGTGAAACTCAGGTCTACAACCTGGGTAGCTGGCCAGCACCATTTGGAATCGTGCTGGCGCTTGACCGGCTGGCGGCCATGATGGTGTTGCTAACGTCGTTGCTGGCATTGGCAGCACTTGGGTATGCGAGCGTCATGCGAGTGGACGAACAGGGCTCACACTTTCACGTCTTGATTCAGTTACAGCTGTTTGGTCTGAATGGCGCTTTCTTGACTGGGGACGTATTCAACCTCTTTGTGTTTTTCGAAGTACTGTTGCTGGCATCCTACGGCCTGGTACTGCACGGCTCAGGGGCGAGGCGCACACGTGCCGGATTGCATTATGTGGTGATCAATCTGATAGGCTCTACGCTGTTTTTGTTCGCAGTAGGGGCGCTGTATGGTGGCCTTGGCACCCTAAACATTGCTGACATGGCGTTGAAAGTGGCTGAAGCGCCTGCTGAGCGTAGCGGGCTAATTGCGGCGGCGGCGCTCTTGCTGTTAGTCGTGTTTGCTCTGAAGGCGGCGATGTTCCCTCTGTATCTTTGGCTGCCTCAGGCCTATGCCAATACTTCGGCACCCGTGGCCGCTTTCTTCGCCATCATGACTAAGGTCGGGGTCTACGCGATCATTCGCGTGCATGGCACGGTATTTGGTGGGCGGGCGGGCGAACTGGCCTGGCTGCACATGCCATGGGTGCTTTCAGGCGGAATGATTACCTTGGTACTCGCGGCGCTCGGCGTGGTGGCGGCACGCGGTCTGCGTGAACAGGTGTCCTATTTGGTGCTGGCGTCCGTAGCGACCCTGCTGATTGCGGTAGGCTTGAACCGGCCCCAAGCACTTGCTGCTGGACTGTATTACTTGCTGCATTCGACTCTTGTGGCAGCAGCTTTCTTTCTACTGGCTGACCTAATCCGGCGCAGCCGAGGCGCAGCCTCAGACCGCTTCGATGCGGCTGTGCAGATGCAGGACAGGAAGTGGTTAGGAATCGGGTTCTTCTTCGCTGCTGTGGCGCTGGCAGGTTTGCCCCCCATGTCGGGTTTTATCGGCAAGATCATGATTCTGGATGCGGCGTTGGAACATCCTTGGCGCTGGTCGGTGTTGGCGAGCGTGCTGACAGCTAGTCTGCTCATCTTGGTGGCATTGGTGCGTAGCGGATCTTTTCTTTTTTATCGACCGCAACAGGTAGCATTGATAGAGGATGCTCTGATAGTCGAATCCCCAAAGAAGTCAGCTTTGTGGCTAATCAGCGGCCTGTTAGTGATGTCTCCGCTGCTCGCGTTATTTGCTGGCGAGGTGATGAATTTCACGACGAAGACTGCCACTCAATTACAACAAGTTCCGGCGTATATTGAAGCCGTCATGAGGAATCCAACAATCGGTGGCTAAGAGATGCGCGTTATGAAAAAGCTGTTTTCACACCCGTTCTTGACCGTTCTACTCGTAGGAATCTGGCTGTTGGTGAACAATACCTTGGCGCCGGGGCATATTGTGTTGGGAGGGATTTTGGCGGTCTTGATCCCTATTATCACTTCTGAGTTCTGGCCGGAACCGGTACGTTTGCGAAGTCCCGGACTGGTGATCAAATATATTTGTCGGCTGGTACTGGATATTCTTACAGCGAATGTGCAGGTAGCTGTCTGGATCATCCGACCAAACCGGCAGCTGCAACCGGCTTTTATTCACTATGAGTTGGCGCTTCGCTCGCCGCTGGCGATTAGTGTGCTGGCCAACACTATTTCCCTAACGCCGGGCACCGTATCGTGCGACGTGTCTGCGGACCAACGCTATCTGCTGATCCACAGCCTCCATACGAGTGATGCGGACAGTCTGGTGCGGCAGATCCAGAAGCGTTATGAAGAACCCTTACTGGAGGTTACAAAACTATGCTGACACCCCTGAGTCCCATCCTTGACACCGCCCTTGATATCGCTGTATTGATAGTGAGCGCGGCGTCGGTATTGTCCCTGATACGGTTGCTGATTGGCCCGAGTATACCCGATCGAATCCTGGCGTTGGATACGCTATATGTGAATTCCATCGCCCTGGTTATCCTGTTCGGACTCGAACAAGGAACCATGCTGTATTTTGAAGCAGCACTGCTGATTGCTGTGATGGGATTCATCGGCACGATCGCGCTGAGTAAGTACCTGTTGCGGGGCGACATCATGGAATAACCGAACCATGAATGAAACACTCGACATTCTGCTGGCTGCCTTGTTGCTCATTGGTGCTCTGTTTATCCTGCTGGGATCCATTGCGCTGGTGAAGTTGCCTGATTTCTTCATGCGCCTGCATGGGCCGACCAAGGCGACGACACTCGGCTCCGGCGCGATTCTAGTTGCTTCCGGAATTTATTTTTCCGGCCATGTGGAAGGCATCAGTCTCCACGAGATCCTGATCACGCTGTTCCTGTTCATTACGGCTCCGGTAGGCGCACACCTGATGGCAAAAGCAGCTCTACATCTTAAGCTCAAGCAAGTGAAACGCACACGTCACCTGACTCCCCCGAAACAACCATTGATGGTGCGAGGCGATTCGGCAATCGCTGCCCGGCACGGCCTTAGTGCGCGGGTCATTGGACAGGGTGGGGTGCTTGTTTCGATCTGGCTGCTCCTCAGCGGCGGTGATCTTGGAGCTCTAATGATCGGAGTGCCTGCGGTCGCTGTGGCGATCTTTCTGATCCACTCGATGCCCAATACGCAAGGCGTTTCGATTCGACCATGGAGGCTGGCGAGGTTTGTGCCGTTCTTTCTGAAGCAGTCGCTCCGAGGGGGCATTGACGTGGCATTTCGAGCGTTCGGAGCAAAACCTCGATTGTCTTGTGGGGTGATCCCGTTTGAGACTTCCCTGCCAGAGTCGGCCCGGGTATTTTTTGCCAATGTGATTGGCCTTCTGCCGGGAACCCTAACAATACAGATCAAAGGGGATTCTTTACTAATCCATACATTGGATCATACGAAGGATGTTGATCAGGATTTGCGAATACTTGAGGCGCAGGTCGCTCATCTCTTTGCCATTTGTTCGCCTAAATCATGATGGAGAATGTCTATCTCGGTTTTGCGCTTTTGATCCTGCTGACCGTTGCTTGCGGAATGTTTCGTGCGTTGAGGAGCCCGACACGTGCTGACAAGATACTCGCGGCATTGCTGTTAGGGACTGCTGGTGTTGCGATTCTTCTATTGTTGGGTGTCGGGTTGGAGAGGCCGTCTTTTTTTGATGTGGCTCTGGTTTTCGCACTGCTGGCTCTGGTCATTTCGGTAGCGTTCGTAAGGACGGCGTGGAGCGCAAACATGGAGGACGCTCAACACGATGATTCTTAACACCGTTACGATTCTTCTCCTTACGGCAGGCGCTGCATTTTTTATTGCGGGAACTGTCGGACTCTTGCGCTTCCCAGATGTCTATTCACGCCTGCATGCACTGACCAAATGTGATAATCTGGGATTGGGGTTCATCGCTCTCGGCCTGGCGATCCAGTCGCCATCGTGGATCATTGCGCTAAAGATCATTGGTATCTGGATTCTTGTCCTGGTGGCAAGCGCGACCGCTGCTCACCTCATCGCCCGCCGCGCATGTCGAGTTGGTATCAAACCGAGAAGGGATACGGAATCCTAGTGGCATTGGCATTCGACATCCTTCTGGCGCTGATCCTGTTAGTCATGGCGTGGAATCTCCTCAGGTGCCACGACCTGTTCCAGGCTGTGGTTCTGTTTATCTCGTTTGGCTTTCTGATGGCCTTGGTCTGGGTGCGGCTGAACGCTCCAGACATCGCCCTGGCTGAAGCAGCTATCGGTTCGGCCATGACTGGGGCATTGCTTCTGGCGGCCTTGGGAGAGTTCAAACCGTCGGAAAGTGTCGACGTTGCCGGGAACCCTGTGATTGCTGGGCTGCTGTGCATAGCCGTTGTGTGCATGTTGGGATATGCCGTTCTGAATCAGCCTGCAGCTTCGGTAGGGTTGCGTGATGTCGTTGCCAATAGCACTGCGGAGACCGGGGTCAGCAATCCGGTCACGGCGGTGCTTCTCAGTTTTCGCGGCTACGATACGCTATTGGAGATCGCCGTCCTGCTCATGGCGGTCTTGGCGGTTCTCTCGATTCGCAACACTGGCCCCGCATTTGTTCATAAAGCCTCGGGGAGTCCGGTGCTGGCGGCGGGCGTACGAATTCTCGTGCCATTGTTAGTCATCGTCTCTGGTTACCTGTTGTGGGTTGGGGCGCATGCACCAGGAGGAGCGTTTCAAGCAGGAGCGGTGTTAGCAGGAGCGATGATCCTTGCGGCGTTTACAGATGCGCAATGGATCCACCGAATCTCGGCAACCACTTGGAGGATCGCCCTGGTTTTCGGACTCGTGGTGTTCATTCTTGTTGGAGCGGGCACGGCTTTAATCTATGATTCAATGCTAGAATATCGCAATGATGTTTCGAAATGGTTGATATTAGCGATCGAATCTGCGGCTACCATTTCCATCGCTTGCTCGCTCACGGTTCTACTGGTGGGGCGTTTCACGCCAGACGTTGAAATGGAGGGTGAGAAATGACCATGACCAGCCCTTTGATTTACTCGTTCGTCTCAATCGGTTTGTTCTCGATCGGATTGTTCGCCCTGATCTTTGATCCGCATGTCTTTAGGAAAATCCTAGCGTTTAACGTGATGGGTGGTGGTGTCTTCCTCCTGCTGATTGCTTCTGCGGCAAGCGCACCAGAGGGAGCGCCTGATCCCGTGCCCCATGCGATGGTTCTAACAGGGATCGTAGTCTCGGTAAGTGCAACGGCTGTTGGATTGGCGTTGGCGAAGAGATACCATCACAAGACCGGGCGCACCTCGATGCCTGGGGAGGAGGACGAGGAATGACCGGATCGCCGGAACCATGGTTGGTGCTGATCCCGCTTTGTGCCGCGGTATTAACGTTTCTCTGTACACGTGCAAGTGCGCTGATCGGACTAATTGCGGCAGTCATCAATGGAGGATTGGTCTTGTGGTTGATCACATTACTCAAGGCCAGCGGTGTCCGCAGTTCTGCAATTGGTGGTTGGCAGGCGCCGCTCGGAATCGAGCTCTATGCGGATGGACTGAGTGCCTGGATGTTGTTGATCGCGGCAATCCTCGGAATTGCGACGCCAGTCTATGCCTGCAGGTTTTTCGAGGGTCGTAAAACATATTTCTGGCCATGCTGGTTGCTGATGATGGCTGCAGTCAATGGGCTATTTCTGGCGCGTGACGTGTTCAATCTCTACGTGACCCTGGAACTGCTCGGCCTGTCATCGGTCGCGATGATCGCACTTTCTGATAGCCGAGATGCACTCGCGGCGGCTCTGAGATATTTTTTCGTTAGCATGTTGGGATCGCTTTGTTATCTGCTGGGAGTCGCCCTTCTCTACGGTGCTTATTCAACAGTCGACATCGATGGGTTGCGCGCAGTGTTAACAGATTCACCTATGGCTCTCGTTGCTGGGGGTTTCATGACGGTCGGTTTGCTATTGAAGACGGCTCTCTTCCCTATGCACTTCTGGCTTCCGCCTGCACACGCCAATGCTCCTGCGCCGGTGAGCGCGCTGCTCTCAGGTCTGGTGGTGAAAGCCTCTTTTTACATTCTGCTGCGACTTTGGTTTGAGGTCTTCCCTGCTGCGATCACTTCGGGCGCCGCGAATCTGATCGGTATTCTGGGAGGTGTGGCAGTCATCTGGGGTGGCATGCTCGCACTTTCCCAGGATCGTGTGAAATTGATAGTAACCTATTCCACAGTGGTGCAGATCGGCTACTTCTTTCTGCTCTTCCCGCTGACGATGAATCCGGCTTCGGCGGATCTCGCCCGGCAGGGGGTCATCTACATGTTGCTGGCTCATGCTGTATCCAAAGCGGCGGCCTTCTATGCTGCCGGAAATTTCTTATACGCGCTGGGAAGCGACCGGCTCGAAGATCTTAAAGGAGCTGGACGAGCCGTGCCGGTTTCGATGTTCGCTTTCGGTCTCGCGGGCGTCAGCTTGATGGGCCTGCCACCTAGCGCTGGGTTTATTGGAAAGTGGAAGATGCTAACGGCATCAATCGAGGCTGGACAGTGGTGGTATACGGTTGTCTTGCTGGCGGGAGGCCTGCTGGCAGCAGGTTATTTCTTTCGTGTGCTTGCCTTGGCGTTTCAGGAGCCCTCGAAGGAGTGTGTCAGGATCCCTGCTACGATGCAATGGGCAGCGATGGGGCTTGCGTTAGCAGGTGTCGCGCTGGGATTCCTCGCTCCACAGTTACTTGAGCTGCTCGAAATTGGCGCTCCATTGAGACCATTACAAATGGGAGGCAATCCATGAATTGGGATCGGAGTTACCTTTATTTCATTCTGCTAGCCTCGTTGCTCACCGCGATCGTTATCTTCTTTATTCCAGAGAACCGTAGTCGGTTGCGGACGGTGATCAACCTGATCGGAGCAACGTTCAAGCTTGTGCTCGTCATTCTTCTGATGGAGGGCGTCTCACGTGGGATCGAGTATGAATCTCGCATTAGCCTGCTGGCTCATATGGATCTTGTGCTGCGCGCCGATAGGCTTGGGCTACTATTCATCAGTTTGTCGACCGTGCTCTGGTTTCTGACAACGATCTATGCGATTGGCTACCTCGAAGGTTCAAAAAATCGGAGTCGGTTTTTCGGATTCTTCAGTCTCTGCGTTTTCTCGACCGTCGGCGTTGCTCTCGCGGGCAATTTTATGACGTTCTTCATTTTTTACGAGCTTCTGACCTTATCTACTTATCCTCTGGTAGTGCATCGTGGCACACCTGATTCGCTCAAAGCCGGACGCATCTATTTGACATACACCCTTGGCGGCGGAGCTTTCTTGCTCGTCGGCCTTGTCTGGCTTAGCACTTTGGCTGGAAACCTTGAATTTCAGGCTGGCGGTTTTTTGGGAAATCTCGCTGAGAGCCATCGTCTGGAACTACAATGCATTTTTGTTTTGATGATCGCCGGGCTCGGGGTGAAGGCGGCACTCGTTCCATTGCACGGATGGTTGCCGCAATCGATGGTCGCTCCCGCGCCGGTTAGCGCGCTCTTGCACGCAGTCGCGGTCGTCAAAGCGGGGGCCTTTGGGATTGTGCGCGTCTTTTATGATGTCTACGGGGTGAGCGCAGTAAGCAAACTTGGTGTCTCGGCGGGGTTGGCGGGACTGGCTGCTGTAACGATTATCTGGGGCTCGGTGCTGGCTTTGTTCCAAGATGAACTCAAGAAACGCCTCGCTTATTCGACTGTTAGCCAAGTGTCTTACATCATCCTTGGGACGGCACTCATCGGACAGCTATCGACGATTGGCGGTCTTGTCCACCTCGTGCACCAGGGGCTCATGAAGATCACTCTATTTTTCTGTGCGGGTAATCTCGCGGAGACTTTGGGAATTCATCGCGTTCGAGAGATGTCGGGCGTTGGCAAACGGATGCCCTTGACTATGGGTGCCTTCACGATTTGCGCACTCGGCATGATCGGCGTGCCACCGATGGCTGGGTTTGTAAGCAAGTGGTATCTGGGTATTGGTAGCCTCGAGGCTGGTGACTGGTGGGTGGTGGTCGTGCTGGGTACGAGCAGCCTCCTGAACGCAGCCTACTTTCTCCCGATGCTATATCGGGTGTGGTTCTGCAAACAGGAGGGCGAGTGGCCAAAGGAACAATGCAAGTGGCGGTTTGAGACGCATTGGATGCTTTTGGCTCCCCCGGTCATCACGGCTATCATTTGCATCTTAATTGGAGTCTTCGCAGAGTCGCCGTGGTCGCCACTTGAGTGGGTGAAAACGATTACAGATGAGGAGTACGCACCGCGATGAGCAGCGCCGCCCACAAGGCATCTATCGGTTTGGTGCTTCTTACTGCGGCTAGCGGTTTGTTAGTGGCGCTATTCTGGACAAATGAAACGATCGTGGAACTAACTTGGCTCGGCCTCGGATCCAGGTTCGGGTTGGATGTTACGGGACGAACGTTTCTGCTTTTCACCTCGATCCTATGGTTGCTCAGCGGAGTCTACGGCCTGGGCTACCTGAAGAGTGATCCCCGGCGTCTGAGCTATAACGCTTTCCTTGTATTCGCAATGATCGGCAACTTCGGGCTGATCTTGGCGCGTGATGCCGTCGCCTTCTATTCGTGCTTCGCCCTGATGAGCTTTGCCTCATTCGGACTCATCATACACAATCGAGACGAAGCCGCGATCAAAGCGGGAAAAGTTTACATGATCCTTGTGATCCTTGGTGAGATTTCGCTCTTCGTGGGATTGGTCAGCATGCTCGCTGGACATGGGCTCAACCTGTCGTTGCCGGTCGCTCCGGGAATCGTAACAAGCCAGATGACGGTCGCCTTGCTGATCGTTGGGTTCGGGATTAAGGCGGGAGTTGTCACTCTGCACGTTTGGCTGCCTCTTGCGCACCCGGCAGCCCCGCCGCCGGCGAGTGCTGTATTGAGCGGAGCGATGATCAAGGCTGGCCTATTGGGGTGGATCCGCTTTCTGCCACTGGGGGAGAGCGGTTTCGAAGGATGGGGAACCTTTCTCATGTGCGCTGGTTTGGTGGCCGCATTCTATGGGGTTGCGGTTGGTCTGGTGCAAGCGAACCCAAAGACGATCCTTGCCTATTCGAGCATCAGTCAGATGGGATTCATGACGCTGGGGATAGGCGCAGGACTCTTGCATCCAGAGTTGTGGCCAGCACTACTGGTCGCGGTCACGATTTACGCTTTCCATCACGGATTGGCGAAGGGAGCCTTGTTTCTCGGAGCTGGTACCGCGCCCGGGGGGATGCCACGAATTGCCTGGTTGGGGATTCTTCTCCCTGCACTTTCTTTGGGCGGGGCACCTTTTTTGAGCGGGGCAACTGCTAAGGGCGCTTTGAAATCTGTCTCCCCATATTTCTCTCACGATTGGCCTCTGGTCTTGACCGTTCTCCTGCCAGCAGCTGCCATCGGCACTTCCTTTCTGATGATTCGCTTCATCATCGTCGTCCGCTCCTACCATCTGATGTCGCAGAGTGACAAAGGAAGGCCTTGGATGTTTCTGGGGTGGGGAGCGCTCGTCGTCTGTTCGCTTTCGCTAGTGTGGCTCTGGGATCCAGCTTCCAGGTTTGCCTCCAGTTCCCTCAAGGGTTCCAAGCTCTTCAACGCTGCTTGGCCAGTTCTGGCCGCTGTCGCTGTTGCAGGAATCTTTTTTGGAACAAATTGGTCTAAGGCACAATCGCTCGGGGGCAAGATTCCTGCAGGCGACTTGCTCCTGCTTCTGGAGCGGCTAATCATTAGCGTTTCAAAAACGTTGCGCATGTGGAGTAGTTCGAAACCGAGGCCTCGAATCCCGTCTATCAGTATGCTAGGCATGTTCGAATGCGTGGTGAATGTGGAAAGGAATCTAGCCCGCTGGCCGACGGCGATGATCTTGCTTCTCGCCCTTCTCGCAGTGATGTTCGGCCTTGTCTGCTGGATCCGATGAATTTTATGCTCCCCATCGTTGCTCGCGCGGCTCCCCACCGCAGGGCCGAGTTCGTGCAAGCTTACGCAGCCAAACAGCAAGGCGAGAATCGGGTTCCTCGCGGTCGATGCGTATTCGCGCTGATCGAGGTCATCGTCCTCGGCGATGGCCTTGTTGCCGCGGTCGGCGTCGCATTCGAGAAACCTGCCATGGCGTGGATGAGGTTCTCGGAAGCTCTCTCGGCCATGCGAAGAAGATCGCAGCTGAGGGTTTCGAGAGCCTCATTGAAGCCGCTGAAGATGTGAGGATTGGACGTTTTCACCGGAGATGGATGGAGTGGGGGATCAGCCGAAGCGACCACCGACATACTCCTTGGTCTTCGTGTGATTCGGATTGGAGAATATGTCGGCGGTTAGGCCGTGCTCGATGAGTTCGCCGAGGTAGAAGAAGGCGGTCTTGTCGGAACAGCGGGTTGCCTGTTGCATGTTGTGGGTGACGATGACGATCGTGAATTGTTCTTTGAGGTGGGTGATGAGTTCCTCGATTTTGATCGTGGCGATGGGCTCGAGGGCGGAGCAGGGCTCGTCCATGAGGAGGATGGAGGGCTTCACGGCGATGGCGCGGGCGATGCACAGACGGTAGCTCATGGTGGTTTGTCGTGTTTATGGATTGCTCGGATACCCAACGATTTGGATTTATGTTTCTCGAATCATGTTTCTAATATCTTTATAACTAATTTGGGTTAACCAATGCGTTGTTCGTTTCCTCATGGCCCCAATCCCCGGCTCCTTGAACTTTTATACCAATGACTCCTTTTCGCCGACCGCGCGTCTTAACTTAAGGCTCGTTTCAGTGCTTCTTTGCCTTTCTTGCTCTGCTTCGGATTGTCGATTTCTGGCTTTCTTCCGTTCAATGGGAGCGCAACCTTCCGAGAACAACTCTTTTTTGCAAGCCGTGACCTGTGAAGGGGCAAGCTTATGTTCCGCAGCGATCTCGTCGGTAATTTTCAAGTTTTTCCGGCGGGCTCTGCGCACAATCACAAATCCTACAACCAGGATAAAGATTCCAATAAATGCTTCCTTTGTACTGTGATTGACTAACGAATCCCCCATAATGACGAACCCAATGGCGTAAGCGAAGGTGATGAGCCAGGACACACTTAGATACGTGATGAAAGAGATTTCGCTCAGCGCGGTGGCATAGTTCTTGACGAAAGTTGGAACCCCCGGTGTCAAGCGAACTAGAAAAAGGAAGTGCAATGCTTGTGTGGGGTCATGTTCGGGCCATTTGATATTCCATTTCCGCATCTGACGACGAATCGGTCGACGCAACCACCGATTGGCTAGCCAGTAGCTAATTGCTAAATTCGCGGCGATGCTCAAGGCGCAACCAGCAATAGCCGCGACTGGCGTGAACGCGATTCCCGCAATGATGAAGAGAGGCGTAGTTGGCACTCCAACTAGAGGTAGAAGTGCTAGTCCGATGAAGAACGGAACATAACTCACCTGTCGTTCTCTGTCAAAGACGTTCCAAAGTTCTAGGATGTCCCAGAGGAGGGCTCCTGCAAGAACGGCGAGCACGAGAGCGCTGCCGCTTCGAACGAGGCGACGGGTGTCGAGCCGTAACAAGCGGCTAGGAGAGGATGATGGTCGCGGCATGAGGAGATCGAGTGGAATGTCGTTAACCTTCTTCTAGCGATCTTCTCAGATCGATAATGGCGGCATTGGCCCTGGAAATGTAGGAGGCCACGACCAAGGAGTGGTTAGTGAGGATGCCAAAGCCGCTGCTGTTGAAAATGACCGGGCTCGTTATGGCTCGCTGGGCATTCTCGAGTTTTTTAACGATACGCTCCAGCATTTCACTGGCATTCTTGCTTTTCAGCACGGCGTCAAAGTCGACTTGCACGCCACGGAGAGTGTGAATCAGTGCCCAGATGTAACCTCGAGCTTCGAAGAAGTTGTTATCGATCCTATTCCATGGTGTGGGGTCGATTACTTCTACGAGATCATCTTCATTTTCATAGATGAGCTCGCGCAGGTAAGATTCCCGCACACTATTGCTCAGGCGATGTGATAGACTACCCAGCCTCTTCTCAACCGTGGCGAGATAGAAGTTAAGGTTATCGACGCGATTGAAGAATTGTGCTTCGCCTTTCTGGAGCCGGTCTATGTAACGTTGAAGCGCTGCCTGACCCTTAGCAAACTCATCCTCCGTAGAGGGGAGCATGAACCGGGTATGATCGAAGTGAAACTGTGAGTCTGCAATCATCAGATCTTGGTCCTCCAAAGACTGCGATTGCGCCCGACTGAAGTCGTTTCGCAAGGACCGCACCGCATCTCTAAGTTCGGTAATTACTCCAAATTCCCAACTAGGCATGTTATCTAAGAACACAGAGGGTGGCATCACGTCATTGGTTAGATAACCGCCAGGCTTGTTGAGAAGCGTTTCGCTGATTTGATAGATGGCTGCGGTGGTTCGATAGCCAGGCTTCAGTGGTCCTGCCTCAGCTCCCGCCATCGTCATCGCTTTCGTCTCGACGTCAAAAAGTTTGGGCGAGCGGCTGAAGTAGACACATATCGCAATCAGCATGAGGGTGACAATGCAGCCTAGAAGCGATCCCGGTAAGAGGTAGCGCTTCCACTTGGATATTGGCTTGGGTTCGTTGATTACGAGAGCCGTTTCCTTCTCATTTGAATTGACTGATAGAGCATTCATGTATTAGGGGCGTGGTTGAGTGTGTTAGTCCGGAAGAGGTGATTTCCCAGTCCGCGTATTATCAGAATCGGTCCCAGAGACGCGCAGTTGGGTCTCTTGATAACTTCGACGTTCGAGTTCCGCAGTTACAAGGAAATAGAGAGCGGCTACAGCCATCCAAGGATGGGTAATGTACAAGAGTATTATTCCCAGGGCCGCGAACTGTCCGAT
>JBNMNB010000102.1:0-25322 GCA_051270635.1 Verrucomicrobiales bacterium
TCGTGATGCTGCAGTGGGCAGTAAATTTCCGGAAAATTGCAGGGAAAAATCGGGCGTTCATCCGCCGATTGTCCCTTGTCGCGCGCAGAAGGGCAAGGCAAACAAGAGAAAGTCAGGGATCGCCAGTTTTGATGCCCATTGCCCCATTGTCCATTGGCATCCTCAATTTCAGTGGTGCTGATTTATTGATTAATGCGGCAGGCAATCTGACGTCCTGGGATTATCACGATGCCAGTGGCCTCCTGTAGAGAAGGGTTGCAATTGCATTGATGTCGTAACAATCGGACGCGAGCAAAGCCGAGGTGTCGACATTGAAATATCCAGGCACCTACCTGTGATAGGGGATACGCAAAAAAAGGTTTGGTCTATATATCTAAAAAATATTGGAGCTAAATATAAGGCAAAAGGAAAAAGGAATTGATGTTTCTGACGTGGAGTTTACTGGTGATTCGACTTAGCATAATATTTTCTATTTTGATGGTATTATCATCATGCGATTCTTGGAATCAAACTGACGTAAAAACTCTTGAGGAATTGGCTTCGGAGATCCGATCTTCTCCAAGCAATACTAAGCTTCGTGAACGCTTGGTGTCAGGAATGGAATCTAACCAAACATTGGAGGCCGTGAACTATATCCACTATGGTGGAGAATTATTACAAAGCTACCTATCAAGATGTTTCAGGAGTTCTTTGAGCCAGTTGAACGGAAATGATAAAGACAAGGGACGTGGCTAACTATCGCAGTGGATACGAAGTTCGTTTACGATGGCTGGAATCTTGTCGCCGAACTGAACGCGCGCAGCAGCGATGCGCTCCTGCGCAGCTACATCTGGGGCCTCGACACCAGCGGCACGTTCCAGGGCGCAGGAGGAGTCGGGGGCTTACTTGTGGTGCGTCAATTCGGAACAGGCGCGGCGGATCATCTGGTCTGCTATGACGATCAGAGGGTTGAAATTATCAGATACGGCACTGAAATTCCCCCCATTCTGTCCTTCTCAGTCTCGAAAACTCACCCTGCAAACGATTCGGACTCGCAAAACGCAGACCCAAAGCTAAAGTGATTGCATGAAGTTTTTGATTACTCTTGACCGCGACGAAGATGGAATCTAGATCGCGGAATGCCCATCGATTCCCGGATGTGTGAGTCAGGGAGCGACTCGTGAGGAAGCCGAGCAGAATGTTCGCGAAGCGATCATTGCCTGTCTGGAAGTTCGAGCTGAGCGGGGGCTGCCGTTGACCATTGAAACCCGAAGCGTGGAAGTGCCCGTTGCAGTCTGATGGCCGGCCAACTTCCAGTGATTGTTAGTAAGGTTGCTTCGCAACCCATTGAATCGCACCGGGAAATCCGGCCTACAGCTACGAAACCTGCGTTGGGGTATCCCTTATTGGCTGTCTAGGGACCCATCGGGGAGGAAGGTGGGTGGAACCTGTATGGGTTCGTTGGGAATGATGGCGTGAATCGATGGGATTATTTGGGCCTCGAGACCAAGTCGGAACTCCGGATGGCCGTTTATGGGGCCTTATCAATGGATCCTTATGGGCAGTTTGCTGCAAGTTTTAGACCGCCGCCTTCCGAAAGCTGTAGAGGGCTACAGGGCTACAGCACTCCACTTCATTTCTTAACGAGCTTCCGCCGTTCTGTAATAGTGCGAGTGGCCGGAGCTGTAGCGGCGAGCTGCACTCACTGATTCTTTGCGGTGGGTGGGGAGCTTAGGTTCCGGTTTCGGAAACTGCAAATTTCTGCTACTGCCTCCCCTTGATCTTGAATAGCAAGACTAAGATCGCGAAACAAGGCGTGAACTTCGGGATCGCCGCGCCTGAGCGCCAACTTCAGTAAATCATCGGTGTCAGGATGGGGAGATCGAAGTCGATCGGTAGATCGTCGACGGCCTCAAGCTGGCTCAGGCCGGGGTACTTGTTCAGCGGGACGATTTTCAGATCGCGAATGCTGCCGAGCGGACGAGATTGCATCGATTTCACGATTTTTCGGTTATCGACGATGAGTTCTGCGAGCCGGACTGTCTTGAATGGGTAGAAACCTTTTTCCACGGTGAGTACCTTGTATTCGTCTATCGCCCAGGCACGTTTGTAGGTCACTTCGTTGATGTCTGTGATCGTGGATTTGGCGATCAATTTCATTCTTACGACGATCGGCGCATTGCTAAGGACGGGGGCGGGGCTTTCTCTCCTTTCTCTCGTCGGAGCGAGAGAATCTGCTGGTTCAGCACGGTCGGCCAGGGGCTGTGCTGATTCTTTTTTCGTGGCTGGAGGCTCGTCTTCTACCACTGTGAGCGCCTTGCGGCCAATTCCGTCACCATCCGTGGCGAACTTGATGAAATCTTTGGCTACTACCTTAGCCCAGTTCCTGGCATCGTCAGGCCCGTAGTGAATGCCGTCAGTCTGCGGGAACGGGTCTTCAAAATGGGTCACTGCGTAGCTGTCGAACACTCGACCATAGCTGCCGACCGTATCACTCATTAATTTACGCATGCGATTCTGCAGGTCGACCGGGTAGCGATCCTGGTGGGCACTGGGTGGAGTGATCCAGTAGCAGCGGCGTCCGCCTTCAGTCACGCGTTCACACATCTTCTCATAAACGTAGGCGACTTCCTTGTTGTTTGCGGCATCGCTGCGTCGCTTTGACCTCAGTGACGCGTACATATTAGTTCCCGTCTGGACGATGACGATGTCGGGATCATACGTTTCGATCAGTGTCTCGACCTTCGGAACCGTTTTGATCATGGATCGCCGTTTTTCTGCCTGTGGAGTGCGCATCCAATGGCCGATCGTGGATGAGATCGGCTGATAGTCACTCAGCCAGTAGTAAGGGGTCGCGCCTCCAGTAACGAAAGTATAGACCTCCAGGCCCGCGTCGCGCATCGACTGATCAAGTGTCGTGCCGAATGCGCCCATGCTCATCGAGTCTCCTAGGAAGAGAACCTTTCTTGGTTTGAGGGAATGGGGCTGCGTGCTGCCGATCTTGCGCCGTTCTTTAGGAGCTCCCGATGCAGGAGTAGTCCAGAGCAGCAGAAAGAAGGTTCCCGTAAGTAACGAGAGTGTGCCTGTTAGAGTCGAGAATCGCATAGGTGACAGAAACTCGATATAGTAATCTGACAGCAGGTCTCATTCAAGGTTTAATAGACGGCGTTATCGTTTTTTAGAGACTTGTTAGTCCTTTAAAATGTAAGGGTTCCTTTACTAACCAGGCGTGCCTTATCAAATATGCGATTATTTGCGGGTGAATCATACTCACATTCGCGATATGCCTTGTTTGGCTAAATCTTGCCGATAGGATCAACGCCCGCGCATCTTAATCTTTCGATATGGCTCGGCACCAATCGATCTTTAAAGTCCAGCCAGTCGCGGCGATTGCTGGGTGTCCATGCCACTTCTGCCAGCGCGCAGATTCTCGGGAATCCCATGTAGTCCACGCGGGCTTCGTCCATCAGTGTCTCCGACCAGAGGCAGCCTTCGATGCCCATTACTTGATGGGCAAAATCAGGATCTGCGACGGGTTCCCATTGATAGGCCTTTTCCAAGGTGACCACGCCAGCCCAGCGCAGGCCGGGTTCTGCTGAATCTTCACCTTGTGCCAGATCGAAATAGGTATGCTGAGCTGGTGCCATGACAACAGGATAGCCTGCTTTTGCTGCTAGAATGCCTTTCTCTGGATCCTGCCAGGCGGTGACGACAGCCGAGCGATCGACCTTGTTTCCGTGCGTGATTTCGTTCCAGCCCACCATCGTTTTGCCTTCTGCGGTGACCATCTGGCGCACCCTTTCCATAAAGTATCCCTGCAGCGCATCAACGTTCTCCAGCTTCTCGTCAGCAATTCGCCTGGCGCATAACGGGCATTGTTCCCAGGGGCCTTCAGGGCGTTCATCGCCACCCATGTGCAGGTAAGGGGAGGGGAACAACTCTGCCACTTCTTTAATAACATCGGACAGGAACTTGAACGTCTCCTCTCGCCCGGCGCACAGCAGGTTCTCCGGGACTTCCTGGATACTCTTGAATTTGGCAATATCTCCCTCGCACAGCAACTCCGGGTGACAAATAGTGACCGGCTTGCAATGGCCGGGAACATCAATTTCCGGAACGATGATGACTTGTCTCTCAGCGGCGTAAGTGATGATTTCTCTTATTTCCTTTTTTGAGTAAAATCCTCCGTAACGTGCATCTCCTGAATCATAACTGGGCGGCAGTGCTTCGTTCTTTCCTCTCCATGCCGTTCTTTCTGTTAACTCCGGATAGGAATCTAACTCAATGCGCCAGCCATCATCATCCGTAAGGTGCCAGTGGAAAACATTGAGCTTATGTTGTGCCAGTAAGTCGATGTAGCGGCGCACGAAATTCCCATCAAAAAAGTGCCGTGAGACATCGAGGTGCATGCCACGCCAGGGAAATCTGGGTGCGTCCTCGATGTGCAGGCAGGGGAGCGAGCGCCGTTCAGGCGAGCAAAGCTGACGCAGTGATTGAATGCCGTAAAAATGTCCCGCGTCCCCTGATGCTGTGATGCTCACGCCATTAATCGTAACTTTCAGTCGATAGGCTTCAGCCGCGAGATCCTGGTCGAGTTGAAAGATTACTGTTTCAGGTTCCTCTGACGGCTGCCAGCTGAGCTCACTGTCCGAAGTCAGTTGCTCACAGGCGAGTGCGATCACCCCAGACTTTCCTCCTACCGAAGGGGCGTCGGGAAGAACAAACGAGCCTTCCCTTTGCTCGATTTTAGCGGGGAGGGGAATGATAGAAATCTCGGACATGGTCATCATGGGTGACCACAGTGCCGGATTCAGCCACTGACTGCAATCTCCAGAGCAGGTTCAGCGATCCCTTTGACGAAATTTTCCACCAGCTTGAGGCCAGCACTTTGGCTTTTCTCCGGGTGAAATTGGCACGCGGCAATGTTTCCGAAGCGGATCGCTGACGCAAACTGCGTTCCGTAGTCCGTCCATGCGCCGACCACCGTGGGATCCGTTGGCTGCGGATAGTATGAGTGCACGAAATAAAAGTACGGATCTGGCGGCAGTCCTTTCCACAACGGATCTTCCGCGTCGACTGGACGGCCGACATTCCATCCCATATGCGGGATTTTGAGCGATCCGTCATCGACAAAGCGCACAACCTTGCCCGCAAGCGCGGCAAGACCAGGCGTATTCGGCGATTCCTCGCTCGACTCAAAAAGCACCTGATAGCCCAGGCAAATGCCCAAGAATGGTCGATCCGCTTTCACCCAGTCGCGAATCGGGTCGATCAATTGCTGTTGTTGCAAGTGGCTGACACAGTCGCCAAATGCTCCCACGCCAGGAAAAATCAAGGCATCGACATTCACCAGATCATCTGGATGAGCGACCAATTTGTTCTCAATGCCAAGTAGCTTGAGTGCATTGCAAACGCTGTGCAAATTGCCAGCTCCGTAGTCGATGACGCCAGTGATCATTGCCCTGACGGTGGACGACTTCCAAGATTCTGTCAATTGACCGCTCCAAAGTCAGGCGGATGCTTGAATCATATCCACTAATCGATCGGATCGATCCTGACCGGGCAGACTTTGAGCTCTGCGGTCTCGGTGATCGGGTCATAGCCGGAGCCGGTGAGAATGTTGACCGGGACATCGGCAAAACTGAAGCTGGTGAAGACGGTGCCGCGTGGGCTTTGTTCGGTTGCTTTGATTTTAATCTCCAGGGAGCCACGTGCGCTACTTATTTTGCAAGTGGCGCCGTCCTTGAATCCCCATGCTTCGAGGTCGGCGGGGTTCACTTCCAGCGACTCTTCGGAGAGCAGGTAGTCGATGCCAGCAGAGCGACCGGTCTGGGTGCGCGTGTGGTAGGACTGCAGCCGTCGGCCGGTGGTAAGCCAGACGGGGAATTCATCGTTGATCACTTCCGCAGGATCTCGGTAGCCAATGAGTTTGAAGACACCACGGCCGTTCTTGAATTCTTTTTCGTGCAGCATCGGGGTGCCAGGGTGATCTTTGGTCGGCACCGGCCACTGGTATTCGCCTTTGTCGATGCGATCCCAGTCGAGGCCGTTGTAGATCGGGCTCAGCTCGCAGAGTTC
Organism: Verrucomicrobiales bacterium; assembly: GCA_051270635.1. Classification (GTDB taxonomy): domain Bacteria; phylum Verrucomicrobiota; class Verrucomicrobiia; order Verrucomicrobiales; family DEV007; genus JAGROY01. The sequence goes on from JBNMNB010000102.1 coordinate 6,058, forward strand.
GTTGAAGACGTCCTTAGCGGACTCGTATTCAAAACCATGCGCTCCCAGGCGTTTGCCGATTTCGCTGATGATCCACCAGTCAGGTTTTGCCACGCCTGGTGGGTCGACTGCTTTGCGCAGGCGCTGGACGCGGCGTTCAGTGTTAGTCTGCACGCCATCAGTCTCGCCCCATGAGGTGGCGGGCAGGACGATGTCTGCCAGCTCTGCGGTGTCTGTCATGAAGATGTCGATCACGACCAGGTGATCCAGTGACTTCAGTGCATGTTCGCAGTGGTTGCGATCAGGATCCGAGACCACCGTGTTCTCGCCATCGATGATCATTGCGTGAATACCATTGCCGCACAGGTTGAGTGCGCTCACTTTGGTAATGCCTTTTTCGCAGTCAATTTCTCGACCGTAGGCTTTCGAAAACTTTTCTACTGAAGCGGGATCGTTGCAGGGTTGGAAACCGGGGAAATTGCCGGGCACGGCTCCGCAGTCGCCAGCGCCTTGAATATTGTTCTGCCCGCGCATCGGGTTCACCCCGGTGCCTTCGCGGCCGATGTGGCCTGTCATAAGTGCCAGATTACAAAGGCTTTGAACGTTGTCGACGCCGCAGATATGTTCGGTGATGCCGAGGGTGTAGTAAATGGCGCCCCTTTCCCCGCTCGCATACCAGATGGCCGCAGTTTCGATGTCTTTCGCTGGGACTTCACAGATGGTGCTGGCCCATTCTGGAGTGAATCGCTTCACGTGCTCCAGGAATGCTTCGGCTTCCGTTGTGCGCTCCGCAACGAAATCGCGAGCGACCAATCCTTCGCGGACGATGACATGTGCCATCGCCAGTAGAAGCGCGACATCGGAGCCCACTCTGATGGGTAAATACAAATCAGCCAGCTCCGCCAGTCGAATACGCCTGGGATCAACGACGATCAGTTTGGCACCTTTAGCGACGGCTTTCTTTAAGCCTGTCGCTGCCACCGGATGGCACTCGGTCATGTTCGTGCCGATGGCGAAGATGACGTCAGGTTTTTCCATGTCCACCAGTGGGTTGGACATGGCACCGCGTCCGATTGTTGCCGCCAGACCGGCGACGGTAGGAGCGTGTCAGGCTCGACTACAGTTGTCTATATAGTTTGTCCCAAACCCGGCGCGGATGAATTTCTGCATCGTGTAGGCAGCTTCGTGAGGGGCTCGCCCAGAGGCCACACCGTAAATCGCATGGCGACCATGTTTTTCCAGCACCTTGCGGTAACCCTCTGCGGCAGCATCCAGAGCGGTGTCCCAATCGACCTCTTTAAAAGTGCCATCGGCCTGCTTGATGAGTGGCTGCGACAGCCGGTCTTCGTGCTGCACGAAGTCGAAGGCGAATTGCCCCTTGATGCACAGCGCACCCTTGTTAGCGGGGCCGTCCATGGCCGGTTGCACGCCGATGATCTTGTCTTCGCGAGTCATGATGTCGACTGAGCAGCCGACTCCGCAGTAGGGGCAAATGGTGCGCGTCTTCTTTGTCTCGCCCTTCACCTTTACGGCACGCAGGGATTTGGCATCTCCCAGCGCTCCCGTTGGGCAGGTCTGAACGCATTGGCCGCAAAATGTGCATTCGGAGTCGCGCAGATCGCTGTTGAATTCAGTAATAATCTGGGTGCTGAACCCACGATTCATCACATTGATCGCGTGATCGCCCTCCTGCTCAGCGCACACTCGAACGCAGCGATAACAAGAGATGCAATTGTCATAGTCGCGCAGAATGAATGGATTCTTGTCGTCGGTGTTGCTTTTGCCTGATTTTTTGCCCGAGAAGCGCCCCGTGCGCGCATCATATCGATCGACCAACATGCGCAACTCTTGTGATGCGAGCCCGTGCAGAGGATCGACATCGACGGAACGATTCTCTGACACCACTAATTCCAAAAGCGTCTTCCGGTACTTCTCGATCTTCTCGGTTTGAGTCGTGACCTTCATGCCGTCGCTCGCAATCGTGGTGCATGATGCGACCGGGGCCCGCATTCCTTCGACCTCGACGACACACAGCCTGCACCCACCGAATGCATCCAGTCGCTCGTCATAGCACAAGGTCGGTATGTCCTTGTTCAGCCTGCGTTTGGCTACTTCATAGATCGTTTCGCCCTCCGAGAACCTCACCGACTGATCGTCGATGGTCATGGTCATGGTCAATGTTTTCGTTTCCGTGTAGGCTTCTGCGATCATTGGATCAAAGGATACGGTCCTCCACTTTCAACGCAAGCCCGGAACGCTAACGAGAGTTGGACGATCGAGCGTCCGTTATTGTGGCTCGAAATGCCTCGTGGTGACCGAAGCGGATGATCGAGGGATTGTGATGTAGTCCTGGCCACGAATGCGGTCCGGCTAGGCGATTGCGATGTCGAGCGAGAGCCTGGACTGGCACTCGGCGCTTGGAAGTCACAGGTTGAATGCGCATTAGTCGGCCTTTTTACGGTAAAAGTTGTATTTCTGGTGATATTTACAGATGCTGACTTCCCGATGATTCGAAATAATTTTGACTCTGTCTCGCCGACGCGGCCCATTGCTATGTGGATTGCTGTGCCGGCTGCTATTGCTGTGCTGTTCGTATGCACAGCGAATTCTTTGCGTGCCCAGGATGTGGGCGAGGTTCCCCTTGATGACGGGGTATCCCTCCAGTTTCCTAACAATCCAGTGTCGGATATTTTGGGGATTTACGAGTTGCTGACGGGCAAGACGCTGGTGAAGGACATTGATATCTTCGATCTCGATGAGATCAGCCTCATCACCGCTCATCCCGTATCGCGTGAAAGGGCAATCAGCCTGATCGAATCATCGCTGCTCAGTAATGGCTACATTCTGATCGACGATGCGACAAACAACAGCGTGCGCGTCCTTCCTCCGACGGCGCCGCAGGCGAGGGTGACTCAGTCGATGCCGGTCTATCGATCACCAGAAGAACTGCCGAACAACAAAATGGTGGCGATGTACTTCATGGAGTTGAAACACATGGATCCCATGGAGGCCGGAACGGTGATGGCGAATCATGTTGGCCTGAATACTTTCGGCAGAATCACCCCGGTGCAGAATCCGCGCGGGCTCATCATAACGGAATCGGCTGACACCATCCGCCAGTTGATAAATTTTAAAGAAGTGATCGATCGCGCCGAGGTCAAGGATCAAAGAAACACTCACTATGTGGACTTGAAACATGCGGAATCTACGATTGTCGCACAGATCATTCAGGCGACCTTCACCAGCCGTCCCTCGAAGGCGGCGATTGTGGAAGAGACGATCATGGAAGGGCGCGATAGCGATGCTGAAAGATTTCGTCCCGCACCGCCGCCGCAGGTCGTCGCAGATGACCGTCTGAACCGATTGATGATCGTGGCGAATGATGCGGACTATAGCGACATTCTGGCGATGATCGAACGATTCGATCAGCCGACGAAATTGCCTGAGACTCTTGAGCGTCCGCTGAAGTATGTATTCGTTGATGAAGTACTGCCGGTCATTGCGGAAGTTTTGCAGGATTCAGGCGTGGGAACGTCTGCGCTGCCGGGCGGTGGTTCAGTGACCGTGCGGCAACAACCGCGCGCATCGACGCCAGCCAGCACCTTGACGGGAACGGTAAGGCGTGGCGTGCAAGTGCGTGAGAATGCGGGTACTGTCCCTGGTGGCGGAGGTCGCCAGGATCAGCTGATCAGTCCACTCGAAAATACAGCTCCAGTGTCGGTGAAGATTGGTAAAACACAGATCATCGCAGATTTGATGGCCAACAAATTGATCGCCATGGGGCCCAGGGAAAGTCTGGATAAAATTGATGACTTGCTGGATCGACTGGATCGCAAGCCGCCGCAGGCCTATCTCGCCACGGTGATCGGGCAGTTGACATTGACCGATGGAATTGAAGTGGGCGTCGACTACTTCCGCCAATTCAAGCAGGAGCACGATGGCGGAGTTGCGGGCAGCTTTGTTGTCAGTGAGGGGTTGCTCAGTCAGGCGAGCAATGTGGCCACAGGCGTTCTTGGTGGAGCAGCCTCAGCGCAGTCGGGACTAAACCTTTACGGGCAGATTCGCGATGACCTTGATGTATTTATTCGGGCTCTTGAATCCACTTCCAAGTTCGAGGTGCTGGATCGCCCAGTCGTTTCTGTTCAGAATAATAAGAAGGCAATGATCACTTCGGGGCGGAGAATTCCTGTGCCGACTTCCAGTGTTACTGACTTTGAAGGAGATGGTACTAATGTGCGGACCAATATCGATTTTCAGGATGTTGTATTGAAGCTGGAAGTTATTCCCCTGATAAACAGCGACAATGAAGTGAGCCTGACCATTGCGCAGGTCAATGATACCGTAGTGGGAGAGCAGAGAGTGGCCGATAATGTCGTTCCCATTATTGGCACCGAACAGATCACAACGTCAGTGACAGTGCCTAACAGAACCACCATCGTGCTGGGTGGATTGATCACTGAGAACGAACAATTGATCACGGACGGAATTCCCCTTGTCAGTCGCCTTCCCCTGATAGGTAATGCGTTCAAGCACACCCGGAAAGAAAAGACTCGGAAGGAATTAGTCATTTTTATTCAGCCTATCGTCGTGACAGATGACATGGAACTGGCGAATGCGAGCCTGGTGGAAGACATGCGCACCGGCGTAGGCGCCACGGCCAACGAAAGTTTTCCCGATGTAGACCCTCAGGCGGTAGCCGATGATCCCTACGGTTACAACTTTCCAGTGCGGAAGCGTACGCTTTGGGATAAGCTTTTTGAACCAAATCATAAGAAGACGAAGCCACAGATTCCGCGGTAGTAAGTAGCCTTAAATTCAGCGATCCACGGCGTTCCGATTATCCATGTCCCAAACTCTTACCGACATTCTTATTGGAGTCGCTGCCGAATGCGGTGGCGCCGATGCCGATGCCCTGGCGCAGACGCTTCAGACTGCTGCTAAGCAAGGGAAATCAAGAATTGAAGCGTTACTTGATTCAGGGGTGATTGACGAATTTGAGTTTTTTCCCCGTCTGGCTGATCGGCTGGGAATGCCCTTTCAGGGGGCGTCGGAGTTGGATCTGACAATTCGCTTGCACGCCATCTTTCCAGCGAAACTGGCGCTGCGTCATCGCATCATTCCCGGAGCAACATCGACCGATCAAATCACTTTGCTGACATACGATCCATTTGATCTGGATGCCAAGCAGGGAGTCGGGCAGGCGATCTCGAAGAACATCGACTGGGCACTTTGCACCCGGCAGCAAATTATGGATTCACTACGCGTCGGCTATGGCGTAGGTGCGGCGAATTTTGACGAACTCCTGGAAGGACGTGAAATCGAACAGGGGGACGATGCCATGGTGCAGGAGGTGACGGTGCTGGATGAAGATGAAGAAGCCACCGTAATGAGTTTCGTCAATCAAGTTTTTCGCGAAGCATTGAAAGAACGGGCAACGGACATTCATGTCGAGCCGCTGGAGAACGATTTGAGAATTCGCTACCGTATCGATGGCTCACTCCAGCAAATTGCAGTGCCTCCCAACGTTCGATTGTTGCAGGCATCTCTCATTTCCAGACTCAAGATTATGGCGAATCTTGATATCGCAGAGCGGCGCCTGCCACAGGATGGGAGGATCAATCTTCAGCTGGACGGGCAAAGGATTGACGTCCGGGTGGCGACGATTCCTTCGGTGAATGGAGAAAGTGTTAGTCTACGACTGCTGAGTCGGGAACGCTATGATTTCGGGACCCTTGGGCTCGATGATGACACGATGGCGAAGGTCAAGGAGTTGTTGGCAATGCCGAATGGTATTGTCCTGATCACTGGTCCGACAGGTAGCGGCAAGTCGACGACGCTGTACACTTTTCTCGATTATCTAAACACCGAAGACACTCGCATTGTAACGATCGAGGATCCGGTGGAGAACAAGCTGGATGGCCTGGTGCAGATTGCCGTGAAGCCGGAGATTAACCTCACGTTTGCGGCGGGCCTGCGCAGCATACTTCGAGGCGATCCGAATGTGATCATGGTGGGAGAAATGCGTGATTTGGAGACGACTGACATTGCGATTCGCGGTGCGCTGACGGGGCACCTGGTGTTCAGTACATTGCACACCAATGATGCCGTATCAGGAATCACGCGCCTGATCGATATGGGAATCGAGCCATTTCTCATCGCCACGTCCGTGCGTGCATTTATCGCGCAACGTCTGGTGCGAACGCTGTGCACGAATTGTAAGCAACCGGTAGATGATGACGCCTATACGGATGCCTATCTGGAAAAAATCGGCTTTCCTGCGTCGCAGAAATCAAAGGTAATGCGGGCAGTGGGATGTCGGGAATGTCGCGGATCCGGTTATCGTGGGCGCATGGCAATCATGGAGATCTGCACGATCACTCCGGAAATGACTGAGTTGATTTCAGATCGCGCGTCGGTTCCCATTTTGCGGGCACAGGCGCTGGAGGATGAGATGATTCCTCTGCGCCAGTACGGATGGATGAAGGTAATCGATGGGGCGACCACCATTGAAGAAATTATCCTGGTGACGGCAGCTGATCAAGAACGCTCCAGTCGGCCACCTGCTGATTTCGAATCAACCGAGGCATTGAAACTTTCCGCGCGGCATTAGTCTTTTAAGTTTCTGTCAAAATGCCAGTCTTTACCTATACGGCGATCGATGCGGGCGGCCAGGAAGTCGCCGGTGAACTCTCGGTTTCGACCAAGCGCGAAGCCTATGAGCATCTCGAGCGCGATCAATTGAAGCCGGTCGAAGTGATCTCGCCCAGTGCCGCAGCTGGACAAAAAAAGACAAAAGATTCCGCGGGCAATAATCTGCCTGCGGTGAAGCCGAAACTGAAACGTGCACAGCTCATTTACTTTACTGAAGAACTTGCTGACCTATTGGACGCCGGGCTTCAATTGCAGCAGGCACTAGCGATCATGCAAGATCGGCAGGACAACGAGCAAATTCGTGATGTCGCCAGAATGTTGAGAGAAGAATTGCGCGAAGGTGCGCGTGTGTCGGTAGCGCTGGAAAATACGTCCCCCAGTTTTGATGACTTGTACTGCAATTTAGTCGCGGCCGGTGAGGTTAGTGGATCATTGACTGCAATTCTCCGTCGATTGGCCGAGAATATGACCATCTTGCATGAATTGAGGGCTCGGGTCATTCAAGCGATGATCTATCCGTCTTTCATGATCGGGGCCTGTATCACCCTGATGTTCGTGTTCAGCCTGGTGTTGATGCCACGACTTACAGGCATGTTGTCCAAGACCGGACAGAAGTTGCCGTTTGTCACTGAGTTGCTGGTAAAATTCAGCAGCTTGATTGCCGCATACTGGTGGGTGGGGCTCACTGCTGCCATCGTCGGCTTTATAGCCTTCCGTTGCACCGTTGCCAGGCCCGCCGGACGGGTCTGGTGGGATCGGGTGAAATTGAAAATTCCTCTGATCGGGCCCGTGATGCTGACGCGATTTCTCGCCAGTTTCTCTCAAGCATTGGGAAATCTAGTGACTAATGGAGTGCCACTGCTCTCAGGTCTCAGGCTCATGACGCGCGCAACCACTAATAAATTCTATCGGGGTTTGCTGGAACAGGTGGTTTACGAAGTAAGTGGCGGCATGGCATTGTCGACGGCACTGCGAAAGGCGGAGCATTTTCCCGCCCTGCTGTCAGATATGATCGCAGTGGGGGAGCAAACCGGCAACCTCGGAGGTTCGCTACAGAAGTCGGCAGCAAGGTATGATAAAGAATTAGACCGTCGCATCAAACGCCTGACGTCACTCATTTCTCCTATTATCATCGTCTTTATGGCAGGCATCGTCACCGTCGTCGCCTATTCTATTGTCACTGGAATCTTCACGTCCATTCAGGGGATTCGAAATCCTGGAGGCGGATAAGATAGATTGTTTCCGTTCTGCTTCTTGCTTCTTCAAACCGTTTCGCAACTTCCCCAACTGCGCCTTTAATCTTTTTCAACTAACTTAGCTGCTGATGAAAACTAACTTATTCCATTTCACTCGCCGTCGATCGCACGGCGCATTCACTTTGATCGAACTCGTTCTCGTGCTCACGATTATTTCTGTTCTTGTTGGAACAGCCATCTATCTGCTGCGCGGAACGGATGATGTGGCGAAAGAGATGCGAGTAGAGAGCGATGTGAAAATGATCACGACGCAGCTGAAGCTTTATGAGGCCCGTAATTTTCAACCACCGACGACTGACCAGGGATTGATGGCGCTCGTGTCACTTCCAGATAAGGAGCCAGTGCCGGAAAGATGGACGCAATTGCTTGAGGAAGTGCCCAAGGATTCGTGGAACCGCCTTTACCAATACAAGTATCCAGCAGTTCGCAGCTCGCAAAAATATGACATCTATTCGCATGGGGCTGATGGCGTGGAAAGTGATGACGACCTGGGAAACTGGAAAAATGCCAGTCAGGCGGTTGAGGAATAGTCAGACTTTCAGTAAGAGTGAGTGATCGGCATCAAGGATTCACGCTAATCGAACTGATCGTCGCGCTGATGATCATTGTCGTTCTTGTCGGCGTTGCGATCCCTGCGATGCAGGGGCTGAGCGATGAACGAGGAGCCCGCAAACCCATCGATGCGCTGGTAGGAATGGTGCAAGAGGTGCGGAGCCGTGCCATGCTGGAGCAAGAGGCCTATCAAATCGTATTCGACGCGGATGGCATTTACGCGTTGCGCTACTTCCATCCCTATCGAACTCGCAATGACTTTAAGCAATTGCTGATTGAAATGAAGGAGCCTGCCGAAGACGGAGGAATCACTACTGAACCTGTGATTCAAGTAAATGAGGGCAGCGAGGGATTGCCAGCTGCTAACTTGCTTGCAGAAATTATTGACGCACAACCGAACCGGGAGGTGGCGAAACGTCGAGATACCTGGCTGAAAACTTACAAGAAGCCGGTCGAGATCGACTTGTCAGTGCTTTTTTGGGGCGATTCCAAATGGAACAAAGTTGAGAATGACTATTTTCGCCGTTGGGTATTTCAACCAACTGGATTGTGTAATCCCATTCAGGTCAAGACCGAGCAGGGGGATGGGTTCTTTGAGATACACTTTGATGCACTTACTGGAGAAGTTCTGCGCGAGAAGTATTACGTGCCACCGGATAAGAAAGGGGACAACCAGTGAGGATTCGCACCTTGCAAAAATGGCGTCGCCAGGGCGGCTACATGCTTCTGGAAGTGCTTATCGCATTAACGGTGTTCTCAATCGCGGTGGTTGGTATGGCTGAGGCGATCAATGCCTCGATCGAGGCGATGAATTTTCTGACTCAACAGGAAAGGATGCGTAATCGCCTGCAGGCGCTGCTGGTAGAAGCAAAGCAAAAGCCGAAACGAGAGGAAATGGTATTCAGTATCGATGATCTGGCCAGTGGCGTGAACTACCGGACGGAGTTGGAAGAACTGAAATGGGTGAATCGCAAAAAGGAACCTATTACTGGGCTCTATGTGCTTAGAGCGATTGCCGAATACAACCGCAACGGAAAACCGCAAAAAGAGGTCGTGCAAGTCTATGTGCAACGTTAGCATTCGCCCGCACATTCATCTGCAAAGAAGGAATGGCTTTACCTTGCTGGAAGTCATTATCGCCCTTGCGATCCTGGCATTAATCACCGGAACGATTTTTGCGATTGTTGGCGGATCGACACAGGCAACGATTGAAATTCAGGCAATTCAGAAAGAAAACCGACGCACCAAAGCCTTCATAGAAGAGTTACGCCGGATCTTCGCCACGTTTCCCAGCAATGGGACGATTCAATTGCGAGTCATTGAGCCCGATCCGTTGATGCAGGAAATGGTGATCCGTAATTCTCCAGACGCATTTTTATTTGGCGACAAGCCGGTGCATGATGTGCAGGAGATCGTTCTGGGACTGCGCCGTCCAGAGTTGCCGCCGGCACTCGTCTCAGCCGGGCAAGTCGCACAGCCGGTCGTTATCGAAAAGGATTCGAATTCCGCTGCGTCAATTGATCCCAGTCAATCTCAGCTTTACTATTTGGGATTGAGTAGTCCCGGATTGTTGGTGCAAAGAGACGCAAAAACGGGCGAGAACGTTGAGCCCGAAGACAACCCCATGCTGGTGAAGGATGAAAAGGGCCGTTATTGGATGAATCTGATTCCCGACCTCTCTGGACTGCAATGGCATGTGTGGAATCCAGGAAAGAAACAATGGATCGAGAAGGCTGGGGAGGGGAAACCACCACGCCTGAAGCTTTCAATCTATCTAAAAGGAAGTAAGACCCCGCAAGTAGTGATCTTTGAACTGCTCTAGCAATACGAACTCGAGGCGAAAGAAGAATCGCAATCAGGGCGCAAGCCTTATGATTGTGATCTGGAGCATGATGGTCATGTCGATTGCAGTCATCGGGTTGATCGAATACATGGACACCGGGCTCGACGAGGACATCCTGGCGGAGAAAGATTTTCAGGCGCGCAGATTGGCGGAATCCGGGATCACTCTAGCTTTGCATCCTAAGATTGAGGCCGGTGACCCCTTGCTGTCACAGAGCGTCAGTGCAACGATGCGCTATGAGGTGACAATCTCGAACGAGGGTGCGCGTCTTGCGGTGAATCAGCTTCCGATTGTGCCGGAGCTGCGACGCGTGTGTCGGGACTTGTTCAATCGCTGGGGACTGGAAATGGACAAGGCGACGGCCCTGGTCGATTCCATTTCCGATTGGATCGATGCTGACAATATGACGCGCATTCAGGGCGCGGAAAACGATTTCTACGTCACCAAAGGAGTGCCGGAATTTCCAGCGAACAAGCCGCTGCAGTCGCTGGAACAGCTGCTCTTTGTGCCGGGGATGGAGGAACTCGATCAGTTGAAGCCGGACTGGCGCGATGCCTTTACTCTCTACGGTGATGGAAAAATCGATGTGCATGAAGCACCGTGGGAGCTACTTTCCATTCTCTTTATCACGGACGGTGCCTATGTGGATCGGTTGATCAAATATCGACTGGGCGCGGATGGAATTCGATTCACCGAGGACGACGAGCGGTTCGATGAGGTCGATGATCTCAAAAATTTCCTGCAACTTGAGGCTCGTAAGTTCGTTCAGGTGGAGCCGTTGCTGACCATCGATCACCCGATCAAACGCATTGAAAGCAAAGGGATCGTCAGCGACTATGCGAAAACAGTGATCGCGATTATTGGGCCAGGCGTACGAGTCTTGCGTGAGAAGCCAGAGTTGCTACAACCGTCCATTGCCACAGCGTCTCCCGATGATGATGCCGTGGCCACTTCAACTGAAACCCTCGATGTCGAAAGCGCGAACACTTCTGCTACCCTCTCAGACTGACGGCTGGGAAGTATGGTCGTGCACGCCTGCGGGATGCACATTGAAGAAGTCGGTCGCTACGCCTGATGAGGCGAAAGTGACGGGTTCGGGAACCGTCGTGGGTGTCCCGGCCAAGCACTGTCGCACCCTTGCGTTTAGTCTTCCCTCCGATGATCCAGCAGTGCTGCGAAAAATGGCATTCTCGCAGCTGGAACGGCGCGGACTGTCGCGGGGCTCGGTTGAACAAACTCTATTCGATTGCCATGCCCAGGGAGCGAAGGCGAATGGTGAAACGCAGGTAAGTGTAGATGTTCTTTCTGAGTTACCGGAAGGGCTTGAGTTGACGAATGCGCGAGGCTACACCGCTGCGGCTCGCGTGTTCCCGCTGCCAGAGAACAAGCTGGTGCTCCGGCAGGAGCAGGGGCAATTGATTTTAAGTGTCAGTCGCGATGGAAAGCTGGCGCACAATCAGATCATTGGGCCCATCGAACGGCTCAATAATGGCGCGGCACAGGAAATTCAACTGACGCGAATGGCACTGGAAGGCGAGGGACTTGTTGATGACAGCACTCGTGGACTGGAAGTGTGGTCAGACGGCACAGAAGAGGAATTGGCAACCCTGCGTGCAGGTCTCGACATGCCAGTGGAACTCAAGCCGCGTCCGTCACCAAGTGTCGCATTGGCGACATCGGAAACCTCGGGAGAAATGGTTCCGACCTCTGTCGTGGCAACGCGCAAGAGGCATCGCCGGATGTGGATGATGCTCTGTCTTGTCGCAACTCTGGCAATGGCCTACATCGTCGTGCTGCATCGCATGCGCAGTCAAGTGGAGGCATTGGAAGCGCAAATTCCTGACCTTGAAAAGCAAGTCGAACAGACCAAGGGGGTGGCGGAGAAAGTGAAACAAATTCAAGCGCGCTGGAATACTCTGCGACCAGTTCTCGAGCCCAAGCGCTATCCGTTAGTGCATCTTTCTCACATTGCCAGGGTCATGCCAGGTGGTGGTGTCCGCATTGTCGATTTTGAATCCAAGATCAAGGAAGTGAAAATCAATGGCATCGCCAGGGATACCGCAGCCGCTTACGAAATGCTGCGCCTCATGATGGCGGATGCAGAACTGAAGGTCTACAACTGGGAGATGCCACAACCAAGCGTGCAGCGTGATAGCCGTGCTAGATTTGAAATCAAAGGGAAGCTGCGATAGTAAATTATGCGTGCACTGCGATCATCAGAGATAATTTTGTTAGTGATGACATTTATTGTCATTTTCACTGTGGTGAACGTGATCATGTGGAACAAGCACCAGGCCCGCGAGAAGTCGGCCACAGCAAAAATCGCTCAGTTGGATGAACAATTGTCATCGAACCTGGCCTACGCACCAGAACAGGCCTTCTGGCTACCTAAGAGTGATTGGCTGGATGCCAACATGCCGAAGATGACCGACTTTGGAGCTGAGCAGAGCGCCCTGCTCGAATACCTGCAGGAAACAGCGCGCGAACGTGGCATTCTCCTGCGTTCTCAGACACTGCAGAAGCCCAAGGATGGCAGCCCATTCCATAAAGTCGTTTCCGTTACTATTCAGTCGAATGGCCCGGACCAGGCGGTCTATGATTGGCTGTCTGAAATGCAGTCGCCGGAGAAATTTCAATACTTTAGTTACCTGCAACTCGACGAGCACGCCGCAGCAATGCCAAAACGCGAGATGGATTGCCGCTTCACATTGTCCCGTTGGTTCCTTCCTTAGATTAGAGTGAGATTGCGCACGATGAAAAATGGCTACACATCCAGATTCTCTAGCATTGCTCAATGCGGTATCGCTACGCTTTGCTTAATTTCGATTGCCATCGCACAGGAGCCCGGCAAGACAAAAGATGATTTGCCGAAGCCATTGGATCCCGATATCTTCCATGCGCTCAAAGATGCGCCTCCCTTTCGCCGAGTGCTTAGCTTATCGGATTCGCTGGTGCTGACGGGCGTTGCAAAAGTTCCTGGAAGCACTGTCGTGACCGTTCTGAATACCGCGACCAACGAGAGCTTTGTCGTCAGCAAGGAACCGAATGCGCAGGGATGGTCGCTGGTGTCCGTCACGGGGCGGGGGAATCTCCGCAATGTTGTGGCAATGGTAGACACCGGTAGTCAGGAAGTCGAAATTCGCTTCGATCCTCGACAGCTGCAGCCAGAACTCATCCGCAGACAACGCCGTCGTGCGGCCAAACCCGGACAGAAGCCGGACGGTGAACCCGTTCAGGAAATCATGAAGCAGCTGGATCAGGAATTGCTCAGCCTGTTCGAAACCCTCACGCCCACCAAGCAGGAAGAATTCCGCCAATCCCTCGCAGAATACGCCGACGCCTATCCTGACGCACCAAACGAATTGCGCTCCAACTTTGTCCGCCTGAAGCTCAAAGAATTGCGCTCAGAAGCAGAAGAAGATGCCGTTAATTTCCCAGAGTAACCGAGAGGCCTGAGGCTAATCCACGCAAGATTGTGATTTCTTCCCCGTCCGGAGGACTCAACCATATAAGAAAACTAATAACCGACTCCAATCAACCGGGCTTGGAAAATCGATGTCCCTGAGATCATCGACGCCCTCAGTCGCGCTGACCACGCAATCGGGAGGTTCGACATGTTTTCCCGTTAGGTTCCCGACTTGTGCCGGTTGAAATTGGATATCGCTGTAGCTACACGATTTATAGAAGGAGATTATTGGGCTGTTTCGGTTTTTGCTGGTGAGATTGCGATCTCCGTTTCAGTATGGAGGCATGATCGAACGTACCATCGTTGGCTTTTTATTTGCATTGGCTGTCGGAACTTCCGCGGCGCAGAACAATCTGGATCCATCTGCGATTCCGGATCCTGATCCGTTGTTGCAGGAGGCGTCGTTTCAATTGGCGGAAGGGCTGGAAATCAACTTGTTTGCAGCGGATCCGATGCTGGCGAAGCCGATTCAGATGAATTGGGACGCGCAGGGAAGATTGTGGGTGGTAAGCAGTCGGCTGTATCCCCATATCAAGCCCGGCGAACGGTCGGATGATCAAGTGATCGTCCTGGAGGATACTGACAATGATGGCACGGCTGACAAGTCGACGGTATTCGCGGAAAATCTTCTCATACCAACTGCCCTCATGCCGGGGGATGGTGGCGTGTATGTGGCGAACTCGACGGAGATTCTGTTCCTGGAAGATACGGACGGTGATCTACGTGAGGACAAGCGCACAGTTCTGCTGAGTGGATTTGGAACGGAAGACACGCACCACTTGATTCACACGTTCCGTGGTGGGCCGGACGGGATGCTTTATTTTAATCAATCGATCTACATTCACAGCCATGTAGAGACGCCGCGCGGGATCCGTCGTCTGATGGGTGGGGGTATCTGGCACTATCGACCGGAGACCCGAGAGCTTGAAGTTTTTTGCAAAGGATTCGTGAATTCGTGGGGGCACATTTTTGATCGTTGGGGCCAGTCTTTTGCGACTGACGGCGCCTTCGGCGAAGGTATCAACTACGTGTTCCCTGGCAGTGTCTGGGTGACATCTCCGGATGCCAAGCGCATCATGAAGGGGCTCAATCCGGGCCAGCCCAAGCACTGTGCCCTTGAGGTCGTGAGTGGTGGACATTTTCCTGATGATTGGAATGGATCACTGGTAACGAATGACTTTCGCGGGCATCGAGTGAATCGTTTTGTCGTCAGTGAAGACGGCAGCGGCTATGCGTCGCGGCAGGTTGAAGATGTCGTGCGCACGTCGCACGCGGCGTTCCGGCCGATCGATGTGAGAATTGGGCCGGATGGAGCGCTTTACATCGCTGACTGGTACAATCCAATCATCCAGCATGGAGAAGTTGATTTTCGTGATCCCCGGCGCGATCACACGCATGGACGAATATGGCGGGTGACGCACAAAGGGCGACCACTGATAGAGAAGCCGAAGATTGTGGAAGCCAATGTTGCGGCATTGTTAGAGCACTTGAAATCACCTGAAGACTGGACGCGCCACTTTGCCAAGCGGGAACTGCGCACGCGTGATGAAGCGGAAGTGATCAGAGGATTGCAAGGGGCGGTGAAGAGAATTGATCGCGGTGTCGAGAGCGAACAGCATCAGTTACTGGAAGCGCTTTGGGCGTTTCAGTCAGTAAATCATTTGGAGGAACCTCTTCTGCGGGAGCTGTTGAAGCACAAGGATCAACGTATCCGTGCAGCAGCAGTGCGGGTGTTGTATCATTGGCATAGTCGCGTTGCTGACGGGCTGCAATTGCTGACAAATGCAGTGAAGGATCAGCATCCCCAGGTGCGATTGGAGGCGGTCAATGCTCTGCGGCAGGTGGGAACTGCGGGAGCGATCGAAGCTGCGTTCGTCGCACTGAAACGCCAACCATTGGATGCTAATCTCGACTTTGCGTTATGGCTCACTGCGCGTGAAACTAAGGACGTCTGGCTGCCCGCGTATCAAAAGGGGGAGATCAATGTTGGCGACGCCAGTGCGGTCGCCTTTGTCCTGAAGGCGACCGAGGACCCAGCGGCGCTGAAACCACTGATGGATGCATTTGCGACAGGTGAGGCAAGCGAATGGAACGAACGTGAGGAAACGGTGAATCTCATCGCCGATATTGGAGGCCCAGATGCCTTACGTTTCCTGTTCGATTACGCGATGAAGGAAGAAATGAAGCCTTTGGAGAGAGCGACCATTCTCCGAGCACTAGCGCATGCATCTGATCAGCGCGGGGTAAAGCCTGCGGGTGATGGGCACGATGCTATCGTTGAACTTATAAAGGAAGGTTCGGGTAAAGGACTCGGAAAAGATGATGTCGCAGGTGCAGCAGCCAAACTCGCTGGAAGTTGGAAAATGAAAAGCGCAACTCCTCGGCTGATTGCACTGGTTGAGTCAGGACGAGAATCGTGGCCTGCAATGATCGAGGCGCTCAATGCACTTGCTGCGCTCGGGGGTGAAGACAATCTGAAACGTCTGGAGACCGTGATTCGTGATGGCAGTTCATCGGGGATGGAAGTGCAAATCAAGTGTGCGGCAATTGTGGCTTTGGCTTCTGCAGATCTCAATCGGGCTGCGACTGCTGCAGCGGGTTTTCTTGAAACGAAAGAGGAATCCTTTGCCTACAATGGGCGGGTTACAGACGGCCCACTAGTCTCGGGGGCCTTCCGCGCATTCACTTTTCGAAAGGGCGGGGCAGATGCTCTCGCTACCGCAGTGGGCGGGAAAACGCTCCACTCTCGAGATGCATCCGAGGGTGTGCGTATCGCCGAATCCAGTCCAGATCGATCACAGAAACTGATCGATGTTCTGATTACAGCAGGCGGTTTGACTCCTATCGTTCAGTCGCTTTCGCCTGAAGAAATGAAGGCAATGATGGGACTGGTGCAGCGCGAGGGCGATGCCGCGCGAGGTGAAGCGATTTACCGTCGTCAGCAGTTGCTGTGCACCACTTGCCACGCGATCGGCGGTGCCGGTGGTGTCATTGGCCCGGACATGATCAGCCTGGGTGCCAGTGCGCCTGTGGACTACATCATTGACTCGCTGCTTGAGCCAAACAAGAAGATCAAAGAGGGCTACCACATGACGATGGTAACTCAAAAGAATGGCGAGATCGCGGCGGGTTCGGTAGTGCGAGAAGACGGGACGGAAGTGGTGCTGCGCGATGCCATCGGCAATGAGATCCGTGTGCCGACCGATGCTATTGCCAGTCGCGAGGTTAGCCCGGTTTCGATGATGCCCGCAGGATTGACGGCCAGTCTGCGCAAGGATGAGTTTGTTGATCTTGTCAAATTTATGTCAATGTTAGGAAAAGAGGATGGTCTGCGAGTGACGCCGCAGCGATTGGTGCGGCGCTGGCGATCGATCGGCTACCATGAGCCACTGAGCCAGGCGATTCGGAGGAAAGGGCTGACGGAATCCATTCTTGCAGATCCTGAGTTACCGTGGCTGCCGGCCTATAGTCGGGTCGATGGGACTTTGCCAATGGCCGAGCTGGGCGAGAATTTTGGTTTTAACGGCAGCAAATTGAGTGTGGTGAAATTCGAAATCGATGTTACGACCTTGGGAGTTGTTAAGTTTCAACTTCGTTCACCGGAAAGCCTGCAGCTGCGAATCGGTAAGAAGATGATCGATCCGCGACTCGGCGAAGTTGAGCTCGAAGTAGGGCGTCACGCAGTGGTGGTAATTGTCGATCGAGTGGCGCGGGGCGACCAACCGCTGCTGGTTGAGCTACTGGATGCTGACGGATCGAAGGCTCAGGCGAGATTAGTGAGCGGGATGTAGCGAGCGGAGTAATGCCGCAGTCACTTACGCCTCACGAGAGTAGCGCACTTCGCCATCCACAAGTGTCATGACGACATCGAATGCGTCATCCAGCACGGCGATGTCGGCAATTGCGCCTGCTTCCAATTTGCCGAGATCGGGCAACCCAAGTGACTGTGCCTGGTTGAAACTGGTCGTGCGTACGAGCGACTGCAATGGCAAGCTCGTCAGGAAGTGGACGTTGCGTAATGCCTCATTGAGACGCAATGTGCTGCCGGCCAAAGTGCCGTCTTTCAGGCGACAGGCGCGGTCTTGCACTACGGCTTCCAGCCCCCCAAGTTCGACGTGAGTGCCGTCCGGTAACCACGAGGCTGAAACGGAATCGGTGATGAGCATGAGTTGCTCAAGTGGTTTCAACGCGAACACTAACTGAATCATATCAGGTGCCAGGTGAATGGTATCGCAGATCAGCTCAATCATGATATCGCGATCGAGAAGTCCTGCACCGACGATGCCGATTTCCCGATGATGCAGTCGCGTCATCTGATTGCAGAAGTGAGTGAGGTGCGTCAGCCCGGCAGTTTTTGCGCTGGTGAATTGTGCGTAGGTGGCGGCTGTATGCGCCAGGCTGGTGGTAATTCCCAATACCTTCATGCGTTCGATGAAGGGCACGGCACCTTCGGTCTCCGCGGCAAGTGAAACGATTCCCACCGGCGAAATCGCGTCCAGTTCAAGAATCTCATTAATGTCCGGCGTTCTGACGTAGGCGGGATTCTGGGCTCCCACGCAGTCGATATTGATGTATGGGCCCTCAATGTGAACGGCTGGCGTTTTGGCCGCATCTTGATTGGCGCGATAGGCTGCGGCCGCGCGCATCATTCCTGCCAGTTGCTCGTGAGGAAGCGTTATCGATGTCGGGAAAAAACTGGTAACGCCTTCGCGCAGCTTTGCCTTCGCCATGTGGCGCAGCGATTCCTCTGTTGCATCGGAAAAGTCGCTACCGTCTGCGCCGTGTGTGTGAATGTCGATGAGCCCGGGCATGACCGTGGCTCCTTGAAGATCAAACACTTCATCGCTATCGCTTGCGGACACATCAGTTGCGGCAGTGATGCTCAGGATGCGATCGTTCTCGATGAGCAAGGCGGCATCCTCCAGCTGCATCCCCGGGCTGACGGCACAACAGTTCGTTAAAAGGCGGCGCATATGATTTTAGAATTTCTTCAGAGTGTTATTGTTTTTCTTCAATTCGCTTGGCTTGCTCCGACCAATTGTCGATTTGATCGATCGTCGGCAGTTCCAATCTTTCTGCAACATTGCGGCGCACCAGCGTGCCCCAGCCTGCGATTTGCTTGAAGCGATAGACGCCGATCCGATTGAGTTGCTTCGCGAGATCAGGGTTGATTCCGGTGATGCGCTCCAATGGATCCGTGTTTGCCGGGGGAGTGGGATACACCGCTCCGTAGGGGCTCATCTCAACTTCCTCGCCTTCGAAACCTCGCGGCACGTCTTTCAAGTAAAACCGAACGGTGGAACGCGCGGTGTCACTGATGCGATTCCATGCATTGCGGAAGCCGCTGCGTGGTGCTTTCACCCGCGCCTCGGCACGCCAGAGACGCAGATCATGCTCGCGGAGCAGTGGTTCTTCTCTTGCGATGGTGTGAATGTTAGTGTCTGTCCACTTCGATATCTGGCGGATCTTGTAAACTCCCAGGGCATTGAGGAAGCCGGTGTGGCCAACTTCGAGTCCC
>JBNMNB010000103.1:0-25229 GCA_051270635.1 Verrucomicrobiales bacterium
AAGCGCATGACTGCTGTCACTGGCGAAGCCCTTGGAGTGAAGCCTAATCATGTGCTGGTTTGTTCCACTGGTATCATCGGTATCCCAATGCCGATGGACAGGATCGAAGCGCGGATCCCGAAACTGATCAGTGGCCTGCAGGCAACAAAAGGGGACAACTTCGCAAAATCGATCATGACCAGTGACACCTTTGCTAAGAGCTTCTCCATAGAAGTGCCGATGGGGACAAAGACGGTAAGAATTGGGGCTTCTGCAAAGGGTGCCGGAATGATTCGCCCCAACATGGCGACCATGCTCTGCTTCATCACTACTGATGCTGCAATCGGTAAAGCTGAACTGCGAATGATGACACAGAGTGCCGTAGAGCAATCCTTCAACCGAATCTCAATCGATGGCGATACCAGCACTAATGACACCGTGATCGTCCTGGCAAATGGTGCCGCAGGGAATCGAAAAATCCAGGGAGGTAGTCCCTCCGCACGAAAGTTTCGAGAAGCGCTCGACTACGTGATGTTGCACATGGCCAAAATGCTGGTGCGAGATGGCGAGCGGGTGACCAAGTTTGTCGAGATACGCGTGCGCGGCGCTGGTTCATTCACGGATGCAAAGAAAGTCGCTGAATCGGTAGCTAATTCCATGCTGGTAAAGTGCTCGTGGAATGGCTGCGATCCCAATTGGGGGCGAGTCATGCATGCGATTGGCTATTCGCGGGCCCGCGTTCGCGAAGAATTAGTGGACATTTATTTTGACGGCTTGTGCGCCGCAAAGAGCGGCCTGGCGACTGAGACTCCCATTGAGAAACTGGAAGCGGCGGTGACAAAACGCGAATTCACGGTCACGATCGACCTGCACCTCGGCGAGGCAGAGCATTCTGTGTTTACCAGCGATTTGTCCCAGGAATACGTGGATTTCAATCGTGCGGAGTATGCGGTGCGCGTCAGCTGATCCGGGAATTCGGGCCGTCACGGGTGGGCTGGATATCCCGACTGAGCGAAAAGTTTCATCTTCTCACGCAGAAATGGGTTGCCAATGACCCCATTCGTTGTGAAATGGAGCAACTGGCAGAACTATCCGTGTCCGTATCCTATCCGATCAATATTCTTGGAGTCATTCCAGCGCGGTGGGCTTCCTCTCGTTTCCCAGGTAAACCTTTGCACTTGATTGCAGGTAAGCCGCTTGTCCAGCACGTCTGGGAACGTTGCGAGGAGGCCGACGCCCTGGACAGCACGATTGTCGCCACGGAAGATGAACGGATCCGGGATTGTGTTGAGGGATTCGGCGGACGCGTTTGCATGACTTCGACAGATCATCAAAGTGGCACCGATCGTGTGGCTGAGGCTGCGGCGCTAGCGGGCGACTATTCCCATGTCATCAATGTGCAGGGAGACGAACCGCTGATTGCACCGGGATTGATCAATTCGCTGGCCGAGTGTCTACGAATGGACAGCAAAATTGAGATGATCACAGCGGCGAATCCACTCACCAGCGAGGAAGAATTTGAGGATCCCAACGTGGTCAAGGTAGTGATCGATGGCGCAGGCAATGCACTTTATTTTTCTCGCAGCGCCATTCCCTTTCGTCGCAATGCGGTGCCGAGTCTGTTAAATTATCGGCACAATGGAATCTACGGATTCAGCAGTGCATTTTTGCGGCAATTCGTTTCCTGGCCTCCTTCTGCTCTCGAATTGAGTGAAGGTCTGGAGCAACTGCGTGCATTGGAAAATGGCGCACGGATCAAGGTTGTCGTGACCGCGGAGATGGCTTTGGGGGTCGATACTCCAGAACAAGCTGTGACCCTTGAAGAAATGCTTCTGAATCGTCCACAATCCCTGCAACGTTCCTCATCCCACACTAAGACAACATGAAGTATATTTTCGTCACTGGAGGCGTCATCAGTTCGCTTGGAAAAGGGCTCACCGCCGCAGCGCTGGGGACATTGCTTGAGCTGCGTGGGCTTAAAGTTATCATTCAGAAGTTTGACCCGTATCTCAATGTCGATCCCGGGACCATGAGTCCCTATCAGCACGGTGAAGTCTATGTGCTGGACGATGGTGCAGAAACGGATCTCGATCTCGGCCACTATGAGCGCTTCACTAACAGTGTGCTTTCTAAGCTGAATAACCTGACAAGTGGTCAGGTTTACGCCAGCGTTCTTAAAAAGGAGCGAAGAGGGGACTACCTGGGAAAAACGGTGCAGGTCATTCCGCATGTGACGGATGAAATTAAGGGCCGCATCCATGAGGTTGCGGAAAAAATGGGTGGCGATGTGATCATCACTGAAATTGGTGGAACGACAGGAGACATCGAAGGATTGCCATTCCTTGAGGCCCTGCGCCAATTCGTGCATGATGTCGGCCAGGAAAATGTGTTATTCATTCACGTGACGCTTGTTCCTTTTATCAAAGCCGCTGGTGAGCTGAAGACCAAGCCTACGCAGCAGAGTGTCGCTAAGTTGCGCGAGATTGGTATCCAGCCACATATAGTCGTGTGTCGCACCGAGTATCCACTGGAAGATGATGTGCGGGACAAGATATCCATGTTCTGCAATGTGCCCAGAAAAGCGGTTATTGAAGAACTCGATGCGGACTACACGATTTACGAACTGCCGTTGATGCTGAATCGTGAGAATGTCGACCAGATTGTCTGCGACCTTCTCAAGCTCGAAACTCCTAAGCCTGACCTCAGCGAATGGGAAAAATTTGTCCACAGCGTCGTTGAGCCCACCCATCAAGTGACGATAGCAGTGGTCGGCAAGTACATTGAGTTGCAGGACGCTTATAAAAGCATCTATGAGGCGCTGACTCATGCGGGCGCGGCGAATGATTGCCGTGTCGACGTCTCCCGAGTGGATGCAGAGGACATCGAACGCGATGGCGCGCATGCTCACTTGTCCGAGGCCCATGCGGTGTTGATTCCTGGTGGATTCGGTGATCGCGGCACGGAAGGAAAGATCCTTGCCTCGAAGTATGCGCGCGAGACCAAAGTGCCCTACCTTGGACTATGTCTTGGGATGCACATCGCGACGATCGACTTTGCGCGCCACGTTTGTAATTTGGAAAAAGCGAATAGCACTGAGTTCGACTCGGCGACTCCTCATCCGGTCATTTGCCTGCTCGATGCGCAGAAGGAAGTGCAGGAGAAAGGCGGCTCGATGCGGCTGGGAACGTATCCATGTGTGCTGGCTTCAGGAAGCAAAACTCGCGAGCTGTATGGGAAAGACGAAATCGGAGAACGCCACCGCCATCGCTTCGAATTTAATGCCAATTACAGAGAGCGACTGGAATCCGCAGGCCTCCTGATCTCAGGAACCTCACCCGACGGCACTCTTGCTGAGATTATCGAAATCCCGGATCATCCGTTCTTCGTCGCATCACAGTTCCATCCAGAATTTCTTTCGAAGCCAACGAAGCCTCACCCAATGTTCTCCGGCCTGATAGCAGCAGCGCTCGAACACATGCACGGCGAGAAAGAAGTCTAATACAGCGTCTCGGAGGTCTCAGCGGTGAGGGGATTAGGAGATTTCGTTGACTGTGAGGGCATCGGTTTCCTGGGCTTGTCATCTCCAGGGCATTCGTGTCACTCTGCGGTGCGGTGGCTGATGATCTCTCCAACTCTCACGATTCCTTATCCGGCGGTGACTCACCCAGCGAAGTCAGCGATGACTATTGGATCGATCTCGCCAGGCACCCACACGATGCCTTTTTTAAGGAAATCTTCACCAATACGGAAGATGCCACCGCGTTTTTTCAATCTCACCTGCCTCCTGATGTAGTGGAATCTTGCGAATGGAGCACTCTCAAAGTGTTGCCTGGATCATTCGTGAAAAGTACGTTGCAGCAAGCGCATTCAGATCTTCTGTTCTCTGTGCAGAGCCGATCAAGAAATCCCTCTATAAGTGGGAATTCGGAGACTCGCGAATTTTTGCTTTATCTGTTGTTCGAGCACCAGAGCAATGTCGATCCCATCATGCCACTCCGGCTTCTCAGCTACATGGTACAGATTTTTTCCGCTCATCATGAGCGACACGGCCTGCCTTTGCCACCAGTGATTGGATTCGTATTGCACCAGGGGCCGGACAAGTGGACGGTTTCGCAGCACTTTGATCAGCTATTCGATTTGCCGGATGATCCTGTAATGAAGCAGGCGCTGCTCCCGTTTCTGCCGAATTTTCAGCACGGACTTCTTGATCTAACTCAGTGCGATCCCGGGCAGGATGAGGATGTTCGTTCGGTGCGTATCGTCTTGCAACTCATGAAGCTTGCGCGCGAAAAGCGGCTTCTGGAGTTTTTTGACTGGCTCGTTATGGCCTGTCAATCATTCCTTGAGGATTTGCCATCCAGGCGGCTCGAAACTCTTCTACTCTACGCCCTGCACGCTGACAGCAATCTTGACATTGAACAGCTCGCCCGTAATGTTGAGAGCAGCAAACAACTGCAAAAACTCACTATGTCCGTAGCTGAAAAACTAAAAGCCGAGGGGAAAGCCGAAGGTAAGATCGAAGGGAAAACCGAAGGAAAGATCGAAGGTTTGTGGATTGGGCGTATTCAATTGCTTCAGACGTTGATGGGAAAAGAGGCCTCTACGGACGAAGACTTAACTGCACAGTCCATAGAGGAGCTTCAGGAAATGTTTGAGGTATTGCAGGTATCGTATGACGCGACAGTCAAGGGCAAGTAAGCCCAAGGCTATTTCAATTGAACAGCGCAGCCAGGGCAGTGCCGGGGATGGAACAGTTCCCCGAGAAATTTATCGCATGCCGGGCAGTGCCACCAAGTGTGGAGCGCGACCATGGCCATAAATAAGAATGGGAGATTAATGAGAAGAAGGATGGAGAGGGAAAAGTGATCGACTGAGAAAGAAAGAGCTACCGAAGCGAGATTACTGAAATGGAACGCTAGTGCCAGTCTATGTTTCCATTTATTGCTCGCATGTCGGGCGTAGATCATATCTTGCTCGGCCTGCGACGTAACAGTGAATTTCTTTGCGCCGACCTGCAGTTGCTCCCCACATTGTGGGCAGAACTTGGGCTTAGAAATCTTGCCAATGTATTGGTGACATTGAGGGCAACTTGCCAGTCGCCGAGCGATGATTGCAAATCCAAGAATCGCCAGGGCTAGTCCTGCCATCAAGGGCCAAATGTTCGTTCCTTGATTGTTAGCGACAAGGAAAGTGAAGAATCCTCCTGCGACCCACAACAGGAGTAGAAAGCAAACTGCCAATACCCACTGCCGAAATCTCGATTTTCGCAATGCCTCTACATTGGCGAGAATACGCGCATCTTCGGCCGGATCAGATGTCGCGTTGATTGACATCGGATTGGATGTCCACAGGAAGATCTTCGATTGTTTGCGGTTCTCGAGGAGCGCTGCCTTCGTGCACGGGGACGACTTTGATCTCCACGTCTACCGGGACAGAGCGAAGATTTGCGATGATAGTCTCGAGTTTTTCAATAGTGACATCGGCCAGGGTGGCCGGTGCCCGTTGATGTGCGGCGGCATCACTGAGAACGGTGCCAATTTGCTTCAAGTTCTCGGAGAATAGGCTTAGCTGACCGACAACTCTGGAGACGGGATCATTGTCGCCACCACCGCCGAGAATTTGATTTCGGCCGAAAGTTTCTTTGATCGAATTCCAGCGCGCAGTCCCAGTTTCATCCAGTGTGCTTTCGAGTTCCTTGAATTTGAGAAGGTTGGATTCGGCGCCAGTTGTCAGCGTTTGCGATTCGTTTTCGTAGTGGTCGACGATCACGCCCTCGACTTCCTCTGCGGTCATCATCGCGAGGATTTTCTCGGCGATGCGGTTCATGTTCCGATACGAACCCTGTAGTTTGAATGCAGGCTCGGTGCGGTAATTATCCTCCATCGCGGCAGATCGTATGTATTCAAGATTCACCCGCAGGATGGTGTCGCGCACGCGCATCAGCTTCTCGACGATCGAGACCAATTCGTCGATTTCTTCCATGGCGTAGTTGCCCTCGAAATCGATACTTTCACGTGAACCGCTATCGGCAATTTTCATGATCGCGTAGACGTCCTGCTGGCTGCGGCTGGCGAGCTTGCTAAGCACTGGATTCGATGTGAGTGAGTTCTCGATATAGGAATCTTTGAAGACACTGCCGTGACCGCCGATGATATCGCCGAGGTTGTAAGTGTCGGCGCGGTTCGCCAGCATGTCGGGAATCTGGAACTTGCCACCGCTCTCTGTGTAGGGATTACCAGCCATGACAACGGCGACTTTCTTGCCACGCAGGTCGTAGGTGCGCGGCTTGCCATTGTAGACGCCTTCGATCTTGCGCTGGGCGTCACACAGCGAGATAAATTTTTGCAAAAATTCTGGGTTACAGTGCTGGATATCATCCAGGTAGATCATCACATTGTCTCCCATCTCCAGCGAGAGATTCAACTTGTTCACTTCCTCACGCGCGCTGGCATTTGGGGCTTCGTCAGGATCGAGGGAGGTGACGTGGTGGCCAATGGCCGGGCCATTGATCTTCATAAAGGTGATGCCGAGCCGGTTGGCGACATACTCCATGAGCGTGGTTTTACCATAGCCAGGCGGGGAGATGAGCAAAAGCATGCCCATGCGATCGGTACGCGTGTTGACTCCGGCGGTTCCCAGTTGTTTCGCAAGGTTATCGCCGATCATCGGCAGATAGACGGAATCGAGAAGCCGATTGCGAACAAACGAAGACATGACGCGCGGCTTGAACTCGTCGAGACGCAGTGATGCGCGTCTATTCTCGAGCAATTCGCCCTTCAAGTGACCATAGGATTCGAACCTGGGCACGGATACTTCGTCGAAGTCACGCATCTTCTCCAGGAAGCCGTTGTAGTGCAGCGTGTAGGTGCCGCCTTCAGTCAATGCGTGCGATCCTGACATTCCTTCAATGTCTGCACGAGTGGCGATCTCGATGACGTCGTTGGAGCGGAATCCGCCTCGGAGTAAGTGCGCCGCGGCCTCATGCAGGACATCTTCGGAAATCGTGTTACTTTCGCCAGCCGTGAATCCGCGCAGCCAGTCGAGCATGATTTCGAAGCGCCCAGTTGGATCAGTTTCCAGAGCGCCCCAGGCTTCGTCGAATTTTTTTGCCAGGCGTTTTCCCGTGAGTGCCGTTTTGAAATGGTTGACGGCTTCTGCGGCTTCGAGAGAGACCACGGGATTGCCAGGCGACGTGAACTGGTGAAACAAGTAACGGGCTGCAGAACCAGTAATCGCCGGGCGGAAGGGGAGCCGTGGATGATTCTGCAGGAATGCCTCAATCACTTCGGTAAACTCACTGATACTAGCGTGATCATTGGTCGCTGTTGGGAATGATTCCCGCACCAGCCTGAACGATCGCAGTTTCGCCTCCAGCGTGTGCTTTGCTTCAATGTCATCCCATTGTTCCCAGAAGAGAAGTCCACAGGCGCGTGTGCCAGGAGCATAGCGCAGTAATCCGGCAGCCAGGTGAATCGGCAACAGGCTATCAAGCAGCAGTGCGCAGTCACGATCGTGAACTCCCTTGGTGTAGCCTTCGGAATAGCGAGGCCCCATGAATCGCTGAATGGACTCCAGCTGCTCGCTCTCCGGCTGTGCCGCGAAGTCGTCTACTGAGTCGGTGCCAAGCAATGGATCGCTGCCGGATTCCAGTGCGCGTAGAATCCGCCATGCTAGAAATTCAACACGATAAACGGCCTCATTTTCTGATACAGTTTCCTGCTCCCACACTTCATGGGTAGCGAGGAATGCGGGATCGGTGATCTTTTCGAAGAAATTCGTTCCTGCCAGGTGAAACAACATCGTATCATCACGGGGCACGATCGACAGTTCCAGTTCCTGCGTATTGGTGGCGAATCGATGGTTGCCAAGCCGGATGACATTAGTGCCATCTTCGAACAATTCCTGTCTGTCTTTCAGCTGGCGGACAGCATCTTCACGCAGCGTCTTGAGGCGCGTCTGGACATCACCGGCTTTCACCGAATCTCCCAGTTCCTCGAGTTGCACGATAATGTTGCGCACCTTTTCGATCATCAAATCGGATGCGAGATACCCGTTGATGTCGTTGATGGTTTTGAAACCTTCCAGCCGATGACGAATACCGTTGAGCACGCGATCGGCGGACTTTGCCAAAGTTCCTGCCCGGCGATTGCGGGCTTCCAGCAGCGACTGCTTGCGCGATTCGAAGGCGCTATAGACTTCTTCGCGCTTGGTCGTGAGTTGTTCGACGTATTCTTCGAACTCGCTGAACCTGCCTTCCAACTCTTCGAGCTGGATCATCGTCTTGGTAAGGAATTCGTCGCACTTCTCAGGTGCGCTGCAGAGATCCAGATAATTGATGACCGATTGGTTGAGAAGTTTCAACTGAGCGGTGAACTGAGCAGCGCCTTCCGTGCGTGACAGATTCTTCTTTCGATTCTTCAGTTCTACTTTAACCTGATTCAGAGTCGAATAGATGGAAGAAACGTCGTCAATAATCTTCGTCGTATGAGTGGCATCCTCGATCTTGAGGTTGCTGACGATGTCGATGAGCATTTCTAACTCAGCGCCCGCAGCATCCAGTTCCTTTTGCGTTTCAGTGGCCTCAGCAGCCTTGTTGATATCAGGAATGCGTTCCTGCTGGACCGCGACCTTTTGCCGGTAGGGATCCAAGGCTTCGTCACGCAGCAGGAACTCGACACAGAGGTTCGACTCACGCTCACTTGCATCCTGGCTCTGTTCTTCGAGTGAATCGACCAACTTGAGATCAACGTAGCGCAGGTCGCGGAGCGAAATGATTTCGCCGCGCACAGTGCGGAGTTCGGCCAAGTTGTGCACGAACCCGAGGATATCATCGGGCCGTGTGTGCTCAACGGTTTTCAGGATTTTCGCGGTCTTATCGCGCACCCGGGCAGTCTCTTCGCGGGTGTTCTTGCGCACACGCTGGACTTTGTCGAATTCGTCGATCGCGGCCTGTGCGGCGCGATTGATCTCTGTCAGTGCACTCTTGAGGTCATGCGCTTCGTTGCGACCGGCCCAGAAGTAGGCGTCGCTGATGTCGCCGGTGATCTTGACTAAATCGACATAGAGATCGGCATAGCTGTCGTCTTTTCCGAGAAGAGTGAGGACTTGCTGGCACTCGGCCATGCAGCGCACGATCTCTGCATTGCCCACCTTGTAGAGAAACGAATCCTGTTGCGTATCAGGCGCGAACGATTCTTCAATGTACGGCGTCTGCCATACTTGCAGCGCGTGATGCTTTTGCGGTTGTTCCTCATCGCGGAAATAAATCAGCTCGCCATTGGCGAACAGGCTGTAACCATTGCAGATGATCGGCGTCGACACTGAACGCGCGATCAAATTGTAAGGCATAAGTATGTAGTCGCCGCTGATGCGATGGTAGAATACGTAGAGGAAATCCTCTCCGTTAGACGATGCGATGCGACGGTCGAAGTACATATTCGAAAGGTCGTTTTCGAAGAGTTTGAATTCGCCGCTCTGCAGGTAGTAGCCGTTGGAGAAAATGATTCCGTGATCGTCGGGCAGGAGGACACACGAATGGCGAATGGAATCGATCCGCCGCACCTCGCGCGTCTTTTCATTGAAGACAAGAATACGTTCGTCCTTTTCCTGATACGGTTTGATGTTGAGGATAATCAGGCTGCCGACGAAAGCGTAGAAAATTTCCGCATCGTCGAGCGTCTGGTCGACATGGTCAACCGGCTCGGTGTAGATGCCTTCGCCAGACTCCGTGTTGTCCTCCAGCTTGACCGTTAGATCACCACCGATGGTTTCGACGAAGATGCGGTCTTCAATTGAAATGTGTGGATGATCGCCCACGCGCTGCATGTCGCGGTGTGCGCGTTTCCATTCGAACTCACGCTGTGGTGGGAATGCGTATTCGTGATCGAAACGGTTGCCGAGATACTCAAGTGTTCCGTTCCCGTCGATGAGGAATTTGAACGTCTTGCGATCGTCGATCGACTTTCCGACTTGGAACGCCATGTAAAGGTTCGGCCCGATGACCATGAACTTTACGAAGACCGTCTCCCGATAGAACTTGTAGAGATATTTAAAATCTTCAGCGAAGGCGCTGTCTTCGACAATCGTATCGAACGGGCACTCGTGGAATGTATGCGACTGCGGATCAAACGAGTAGCCAGCAAAGACATCACTGATGTCAGTTGTCGACTTTAAGCCAAGCTGGACATTATATGCGAACAGAAACCGATTGGCTCCGATCGAGATCATGTCGCGCGGTGTGCAATTATTCTGCGTGGTGACGCGATCAGTGGCAATCAGCTGAGCTTCAATTGCTCCGAAAACGTCTTGGCGATCGGTATTGAGTTGATTCAGGCGCTGACGCAGATTCGTGCCGTGCTTCTCCATCCGCGCACGGATGATCTCATAGGCACCGCCTTCCAGCTGATCCTGCTGCTTAGGTGGTTCTTCCAGGATGACTTCAGACATTCTTTAATTTCTCCGGTGCAGTGGCTTCATTGAACGACGGACGTTCGATATCGGTATCCGCATTCTCTTGTGTGACGGTGGTCGATTTCCCCAGTTGTTTATGGGAGGATGACTACCCGTCTCTTGATCACTTTTTAGTGACTGCATCGATGATTTCGCCAGCATTGGTTCCGGCCACGCCGAATCGTTCTGCTGCACCACGTAGTCCGCGTAGCTGCGCCGCATCGTCATCGCCAGCACTGCCGATCATTTGCCCCAGCAAGGCGGACACGGTCAGGTTTTTGAGATCCTCACTGGTGATGCCGAACTGATCGATCCAATTCGAGAACTGGGAACGAAAATAGTCAGGATCGCCGTTGAAGAACGTCTCTTTGACATCCTGCAGGGCACGACTGTTGCCAATCATGCGATCAACCGATTTGCCCGTAGAAATGGCACCGGTGATCTTATCGAAGAATGCGATGTCGCCACCGACAATGTCGATTTTCGCCGTGCGCAGGGCTTCGCCCACCACACTTGCCTGCTCGGCCGCGATGTCGCGATGCACATTGATCTGTGCCAGATCGACCTGCTTCTCTTTGTCGAGACGCAGTTTGAATTCTTCGTGCGACTGACCAGCTTCGTTAAAGAGCTTCATCGCTGCTGCTTTCTTGTCGATGCCTTCTGCCTCGGCCATTGCCTTGAGACGTGCGACTTCCGCTTCGATCGAACCCTGCTTCTCGGCAGCCTCGGCCTTAGCGATCATTACCTGGGCTTCACCCAAACCAATGGCGGCTGATTCTGCAGCGACACCTTCAGCGAGCGACTTCTTCGCAGCGGCCTGCTTGGTAGAGGCTTCCTGCTCGGCTTCGGAAGCAATGAGGATTTCTTCAGCATGCAGCTCAGCAGATTTTTTCGAAGCTTCAGCAGCTTTGACGCGCTCATAGAGCAACTGATCAGCGTGCAATTGAGCAGCTTCCTTGTCGGCTTCCGCTTGTTTGAGCACTTTCACCAGCACTTCCTGTGCATCCTTTTCGGCAAGGGTTATCGCGACCTGCTTCTCACGGTCGGCACCTGCGAACGCTTCCGTATCGAGGATTTTCTGCTGCTCGATCACCACTGTCTTCTCGACTGCGACACGTTCTTTGATGACGTCCTGAATGTTCTTCTTCTCGATCTCGACTGCTTTATCTCGCTCGATCCCTTTCAGCGATGTCAAGCGATCGCGCTCGATCACCTCCAGCATGCGATCGCGCTCGACCCGCTCAAGCTCGACCGCATCAGTGCGATCTTTGTTGCGCTCAGCGACCAGCACTTGACGGAATTTATTCTGCTCGGCGACTTCGATTTCTTCCTCAGCAGCAATGCGTGCCTGCTCAGATCTCTGACGCTGTTCCTGGCGAACTTTTTCGGCCTCGGCCTGCTCGCGTGACTGCACGGTTTCGATTTCACGGCGCTGTTTCGCTTCTGCTTCAGCCAGTTGCCGCTCCAATTCGAGTATCGCTTCCCTTGTCTCTACGTCTTGTTGTTTGATCACGCGTTCCTTGTCTCGCTGAATCTGGTTCGCCAACTTGGCCTGTGCTGCCGTGCGGTCAGTGATCTTCTTAATACCTTCTGCATCGAGAATATTGTCAGGATCCAGGGAATCGAGCGGTGTTTGCTCCAGGTGGTCGATCGAGGCATCGTCGAGAATGAATCCGTTCAAGTTGGTGCCAATGATCTTGATGATCTCGTCGCGGAAGGTGTCGCGCTCGTCGTAAAGTTCAACGAATTCGAATCGTTTACCGACAGTCTTCAGGGCCTCGGAAAATTTGGCATCGAACAAGGCTTGAATCTCCTTCTCGTTGGATGCGCGGTCACAGCCGATCAATTGGGCCACATGCTCGACGTCCTTGGCTGTTTTATTAACTCGCACGAAGAAGACGACCTTGATATCGGCTCGCATGTTATCTTTACAGATCAGTCCATTGTTGGCGCTGCGATCGATGATGATGCGCTTGACGGAGATGTCCATGATCTCAACACGGTGAATGATTGGAAAAACGAACATGCCGGAGAAATTGACACGCGTTCCTCCCATTCCATTTCTGATGAGCGCACGCCCTTGATCGACCTTGCGCCAGCAGCGCATTGCGATCACCGCAATGAAAAGGACAAAACCAATCAAGAGCGGGATCAGAAACATTCCCAATCCCTTAAAGAGTTCTGTCCCTGCTTGTGCCAACAATGATTCATTCATGATAGTTTCGATATGACCGTCTTCCGATGGTGTGGGTTAGTGGTAGTTGTTTTAAAGTGCTCGGACGAAATAGGCGCCGGTCTTTTCGTCTTCATCAATGACGAGACACTCGTCACCTTTCTTGAGCCGTGCATTGCCTTCGCGAACTCGGACATTGATGAGTAGGGGAGCCCCGCGCATTTCGATTTCCACTTGCCCCAGGTCCGTGGAAACACTGCCGCTGCGGACGATGCCGGTGCGGCCAATGATGGGTTCTTGAGTTTCTTTGTCCGCGTCTTTCATTTTCTGCAAGACTCTGGCCATGGGCGCAGTGACCGCCTTGGCGATGAATAAGCTCAATACGAAACTGGCAAAGCCGACCAGCACCGCAGCGACAACACTGCCAGCTCCAGTGAAGAAGAAATTTCCAACAATTGACAGAACCCACATGCTGATAGCCATGATGCTGATCACGATCATAACGGGCACTTGGTCAACGTTCACAAATCTCAACAAGGCCGCGAAAATGCTTCCGCCGCCGTGGCCGGAGAGGTCCCCATCTGCATCGATTTCCGTGTCGGCATCCAGATCGAATTCAAATCCATCACCGAAAACTCCGATACTGGCGACGATCCAGTAGATGACTACCAAGCATAGCAACACCGTCATCGGCAGATTATACCAGGCAGTTGCTTCGTGGAATAGTTCAGTCATGTTTAAATTCTGGGAATGATCGCTGCCAACTCGCTACGATTGAGAGATACTTCCGTAATTGAGCGTAGCTTACACATTCGCACCAGTGAGGCCATTATAATAGGTTAGATGCTTTGTACCGAGTAGACACGATTTTTCGATACCCAAGGCGAAGAATAATGGCTAAGGTCGACCACAGATGAGCGAATCCCACGAAGTATTAAAAGAGGCGTTTGAGAAAACCAGTCCTAAGGAAATTGCCGCTGAGTTGGCTGTTTCTTTATCGCTTGTCTATAAATGGGCACAGCCGAACACGGAATTGGGGAGCGGATCTCGTAATCCGCTCGATCGTGTGCATGAGCTGATGCGCTTGACCCAGGATCCGCACATCATCCAGTGGCTGTGTCAGCAGGCAGGCGGGTACTTTGTGCGAAACCCTGAAAGCAACTGCAAAGAAGGTTTCGAGGTCGTGCCGGCGACCAATGAGATCGTCCAGCAGTTCGCCGATCTCCTTTCGATCATCACCAAGGCATCACTGGATAATACGATTACGCCCGCCGAATCGGCACAGATCCGCAAATGCTGGGATGAGCTCAAGGCCTATACCGAAGGATTTGTCACTTGCTGTGAAGAGGGCGATTTTGAGAATATCGACCTGAAGCGGGCAGCGCACTCCTCCAGTTGAACAGGCAAGGGGTTGTCTGGCTAAGCAGACAGCTCGCTGTTTTCGGTCATCCAGTCCTTCAACAAAGGAAGGGCATCAAGCAACTCAGCGCGCAGAACATCGCGTAGTTCCTGGCTCAGGATATCGCGAGAATCAGTATTCGCAGGCGTCTGCTCGAGCTGGATACGCAATCCAAGAACGACGGGTGATCTTCCAGCGCGAGTCAAAGCTTCGCTTATTTCATCCTTGTGCGGCTCTAACAGGCGCTTTGGCACTTTAAAGATTCGCGCAACTTGCACGTAGGCTTCCGCCACTTTTCCTAAAGGGACATGCAGCCCAGCTTCAATGAGGTGCTCAAGAAATGGACGCACTTGAGTGTCTTGCTCAAACATGGCATCATGCAGTGCGCGTTGGTAGCGTTGACCAGCTTTCCGGTAAGCTTCCCGTGCTTCCACCACTTTATCGTTAGACCATACTTGGCGCAGTGCGCGACGCAGTTGGCGTTGCTCGGCCATGGAAAGCTTATCCAGCTCGGTGCGCAGGACTTCCCGCCGCCGGGCTAGTGAACTGGTGGTCGTGGACTGAGCCTCGATCTGAGAAGCGCCGGGCAGTTCGCTGTATTCGGGCAAGCCGCCCAGTTCAGGAACGCTGGAAAGATCTGGCATATCATTGCCACCTGGCATGTCGCCTGGCATATCGGGCATTCCTGAGCCGAATGGCGGAGGCATGCTGTCGTCCAGCGGGTTCTGAGCATAGGCCAAAGTCAGACATCCGCCTGCTGCTAAAGTCAGCAGGGCAAGCGGCAATGGCAGACGGGGAGTGGAGGAAAGGAGTGGAATCCAGAGTTGCACACGGGATAGAACCACAGGATTGCGAAACTGTCGCGGTCGATCTGAATTTGGTTGAATCTTGCGTTCAACGTCCACTAAGGCTAGGGGAGGGATACCTACATATGTCAGATTCAAATGTGCCAGCCGACTTGAGTCAGGACGACTCACCAGAATCACCTGCCGAAACCTTCGGCAGCAGTGCTGAAGTGAAGGCGGATTCCTCGCCGCCAGCCAAGAAGTCGAAAGAGAATCCGTTGATGAACATTTTGATCAATGTTCTGATTCCTGTAGTGGCACTCAGTGCTTTAAGTAAGGACGGTGGTAAACCTTGGCACATTGGCCCGCTGTGGGGGATGATCGTAGCCGTCACATTTCCAGTGGTTTATGGAATCTGGGACTTGATTCGCAGTCGCAAAGTCAACTTCTTCTCGGTAGTTGGGATCATCGGAGTTCTGTTGACTGGAGGAATCACGCTTTATGTATGGAACGCTGACGGGACTGTGAAAGAGAGTGCGGCTTTCCTTTTTGCCATAAAAGAGGCGACGATCCCGATTGTGTTCGGAATCCTCATCTTGGGTTCGCACTTCACCGGCAAGCCCCTGATGCGGTTGTTTCTATACAATCCTGATTTGTTTGACGTCGGCAGGATTGAGAAGGCGATTGCCAAGCGCAATGAGGAGACCGACTATCAAAAGGCGCTGTTGAAAACGACCTTCATCATGGCTGGATCATTTTTCTTGAGCGCCTGTTTGAACTACGGGCTGGCGATGTATTTCTTGAAAGGAGCAGATAGTACCAAAGAAGCATACAATGCCGCGATTGCAAAACTGACCGGCTGGGGATATCTGGTCATCGGCCTTCCCTGCATGATCATTTGGTTTATTGCCGGCTGGTTACTGGTGCGTCAGTTGAGGAAGCTGACCGGCCTGGAGTTTGAAGATCTGACTGTTCCTCGCTGAGTTTCCTAAATTAAATGGGAGTGCCAATAATGAAGCCCTACCGCATCGGAGTCTCGTTCATTGCAGGGCTTGCTCTTTGGACATTATCGGTGCTTCAGGCAATAGGGGATGAGACCCATTACCGTGTCGAGGGCATGGCCAGTTCCAGCGCCGCGCAGCTTGAAGCCGTGCGCCTTCTGGTGCCGTGGGTTTCCGTTTCGACCACTACTGGGCAAATGCAGGCGCGGGTCGTTTTTCGCAATGTCAGTCGAACTCCAGCGCAGCCCTTTGGACTAATGGGCAAGGACGATTATCAGCTGTTATTGGGCAATGGAAAACGGCTGTCGTCGTCGTCGAGTTCTGATTCGCTGGCGATTGTCATTCCTGCCGAAGGCCTCGCTCCAACGCAATCGAATAGCGGAGTGCTCACTTTTGACCTGCCTGCTGAGGTGACGAAATTCGGTGACTCGGCTTCGCTCCAGGTATCGCGGTTTCAGCCGGTTGCTGTCCAGTTGGTGCCTGGTCGGGTTTTTTCACCTCCGCCGCTGGGAGTGCAACTACCAGTGCAGCAGGTGCTGCGCAGCTCGCACGATTCGATGTCGCTGGTCGCATTGGAAGTCGATTCCGCGATGATCACTGCTGAGGGAAAATTGGTGCTGTCGATAGGCTTTCGCAATGTTGGTCGCGCCAATCTGAATGTCAGCACACGTCTCTCTGGCAAGGATGCACGTCTGGCCGACGGTGAGCTGAATGTGCACGCGCCCGATGCCATTTCTCCCGCACTGACGACCAGTATCATTCCCGGCACTGGCGTCTTGGAGGCCGGGACACCGCATAGTGGAACAGTCAGATTTTCGATTTCACATCCCGTCGCAGCTGAGCAGTGGCAATTTTTTTATCCTGGCTATCAGCGCATGGGAGCACAGTGGAATGCGCAGAAGAACCGCTTTTTGGTGAAGGTGTTAGACGATCCTGCTGTTCCCCCTGTCAATGCGTCGGGAGCCGGCGGTGAACTTGCTGCCGATGAACGGCGATTCAGAAAAATTGATGCTCTACTGGGACGTCTGAACAAGAATATCGCAGCTGGAAATACTAGCGCTTACCTTGCTGCACTGCCGCCTCACCTGCGGGAATCGCATGCTCGCCTACTGCGTGAGCATATCCGAGTGGGCGCGCGTGACCTTGAGTATCGACTTCCTCCGCTGCAAAAGTTCCAGCCTTCTTCCGATGGGGTGGTTCGAAACGTCCAGCTCTCGCTACGCTATCAACTGAATGACGGAGCGCAGAATAGGCCGATGGTGGCCTCAGCCGTAGCCAGCTTTGCCGGAGACAGGGGGCAATGGAGGATGGTCGATTGTCGTTTTGTAAGAGCTGCACCATTCTGGTTGCTCGGCTACGTCGACGTCCATAAGACAGACCATTTTACGATATTTTACCGCGCAGGCACCGCGTCCGCAGATCGCATTGGCAAGGCTGGACGCCAACTTGAGAAAGCATTCCGCAATCTGAAGCGTAAAGGGCTCCCGGTCGAAGATCGCAGCCTTGCCATTTTTCTCGATAAGCCCGAGGATTTTACGACGGTCGCGGGAATGGATGCCGATCGATTCGATGGCGCGGCCATGCTGCATTATGAAAATGTCGACGGTACTTTTGAAGTGCGGAATCGCGTGATCTACATCAATGACGCACGCTTTGTTACGGGGCAACGCCTGTGGGGAATGCAGGACAGGCAGGCAACGATCACTCATGAACTAGTGCACCTTTACTTGAGCAAAGTGACCCGGCCGTGGATTCCCTCCTGGGTCACCGAGGGCGTAGCGGTTCATTTTGCCGGACAACACAATTCGTGGTCACGCCGAGCACTGCGCAAGAATCCCTACTTCGAAAAATTGACGCTGACAGAATTAAGCAAGCAGCACACGCTATCGGAAGGAAGTGCCGACGCGAATGCCACGCAAGCAGGATATCTATTGTCAGGAGAAGCCTTTGCGATTCTCGACAAGAAAGGCAAACAACGGAAGCTACTCGAATTCTATCGCAGTTACGCCGGATTTACATTCGAGAGTATCCGCGCAGCACTATCTTCTCAAGGTGCGAAGTTGCCTGCTGGACAGGCTCCCAGTATCGCAACTGCCGGCCCAGTCCTGACAGACATCCTTCTGCTACAACACTTCGGTACCGACATCAAGACTCTTGACTCTGAAGTCAAGGCATCGGCTCGTAAGCGTGGATTCTAGTAGTTCGCCGCAAAGAATTTCAGATTTCTTTTCACTAATCCGTATTGAAACCCGTGCGCCAACGCGCACATCATCAGCTCCGCGCGCTTTACCTTCACGATGCCCACTCGTCTGTCCAGAATGTCGTTCGAATCTTGTGCTATGGTGCCGGCGATGCATGGACTCTCAAGGATTCAACGGCCACTCACGATCTGCTTTTACTGGCTGTTTCTGTGGGGGACGCTCGGATCGTTTTCGATCTGCTGGTCGCAGGAAAACAAGATTACGGTTGAGATTGACGGGATCACCTTCGATTCGAATTATGACAATGGTAGTCTGGAAACGGTGAGATCCGTGGGTGCCGATCTTTTTCAGGCGCAGTTGTTTGTCGAATCGGGCGAGTTGGGAGAGCGTTCCTACTGGTTTCGATTCCGTATGCATGGTGTCGCCGGCCGTTCGTTCAAGCTTGCGCTGGATCATCGGGAAAATCGTCGGCCATTCATTCGCATCGGCGATGCGCCGTGGCGTCGTATGACGGCGGAAGAGTCGCCCAATACTTCACGAGTGATACTAAGTTTTGATGAGGACGAAGATGCTGCGGAATTGGCATTCTTCGAGCCGTTGGGATTGGCGGAAACCTATGCTGCGGTAAATCAACTGGCATCCGGTAACGCATTTTTTGAATCGGAAGTGATTGGCCAGAGTTTTCAAGGCAAGGATGTGGTGATGATCACAGTCAACGACGTGCGCTACCCATCAGCAGGAAAGCATCGCGTCTGGCTGCACAGTCGGGCACATGCGGGAGAAGTGACGTCGACGCACAGTATGCTGGGCTTTCTACGGCAAGTGCTGGACGACTCGGAGCTCGGCCGTCGCCTGCGGGAACATTGTATTTTCCACATCGTCCCCATTTTGAATGTCGATGGTGTCGATCTCGGGCATACGCGCTGGGATGCGAGGGGCATGGATCCAGAGCGGCCGTGGTGCGATGTAAATATTCCTGTCGTGGAAGGCGTGAAGAAAGTGGTGGATCAATTGATGGCAACAGAGAATCCGATCAAGGTGGCGCTGAACTTGCACTCTACCCGTGGCACCTATGCGGATACCTTTTTCTTTAAACATTTAGCGCCTAGCGTGACACCGGAATTTGAATTGATCCAACAGCGCTACATTGATGCTTTCGCCGGGGCGACGCCATTGTTTGAGAATCTGGATCCGCAGACGTCGCAGTTGAATGCCTGCCTTTTTATCGAATCCTATTTTTGGAACAACTGGGGAGAATCAGTGATGGCATTGACGCATGAAGGTCACTACGGTAGACGAATTACGGATGATGAATACCTGACGGGAGAGGACTATCGAGAGATGGGACGGGGAATGGCTGTCGCGCTCGTTGACTATTTTGGACTGCCCGAAGCGACTGAAACCGACTTGGACTACGCTGGATGGCTGACGCTTCAATTTGACCCTGCGCAGCGAGCGGACAATCGCGTTTCGGGGATTGCTGCAGATCCAGATGGAGATGGCGTGAGCAATTTTGAAGAGTTTCTGGTGCAGACGGAACCGCTCAGCCCAGCGTCTGTGTTGCCGCCGTTGCAGATACTGAACGGTGAGATCACCTTCACATTGGCAGCTCGTTCTTTGGTTACTGGGCTGGAATTGCAAAATTCTGTGAATCTCGAAGACTGGGGTGCAGTCGAGAACAGTGGCTTGGAAAAATCGCTGACTGTGGCTGAGAGAGTCGAGCGGACAGAAGTGGTGGTTAAACAGCAGGGGGAGGGTGATCAGGTATACTTTCGACTGCAGTTTGCTCGATAGAGAGAGTGATCAATCGGCCGACTTCTCACTTGCATCGCAGGCTGTCTGGGCTGACTTAACACGGATGCGCGCTCGTTTAACCAAAGAGTTCACTTTTGAAGCTGCCCAGACTCTACCCAATGCCCCTAAAGGGCATAAGTGTCGGCGTATGCACGGGCACAGTTTTAAACTCGAAATCTCGGTAGAAGGGGAGGTGGACGAGAGTATCGGCTGGGTTTACGATCACGCGAAAATTTCGAAAGCCATGCGCCCGTTGTTGGAGGAATTGGATCATTCCTACCTGAACGAAATTGAGGGGCTGGAGAATCCGACGATCGAGTTAATGGCTGCCTGGTTCTGGCGCAAACTGGAGACTGATTGCCCCGGGTTATGCGAAATTATCATTCACGAAACGCCGACTGCGAGATGCACGTTCCACGGCTTTGGTGAGTAGCAAATCAAATTTGGCTGCGCATCGTCACGCGCGACCAGTGAGTCGATAAGCGAGCGTGCCGATCCACTCTCGTAACACGAACTCCCACTGCCACAGTGTCCATGCGTCCGGAATCAGGCTGCGAAAACTGGAGTAGACGGGTTCGGAACCGCGAAAATCTGTGGAGTAGGGGACGACAGTCAGACCGGCCTTTTCGAAGCAGGCCACTGCCCGCCGCATGTGCAACGCCGAGGTAATGAGCAACGAACGCTGCATTTGATCGTCAGGGCTCAACAATTTTGCGCTGAACACGGCATTCTCATTGGTATTACGCGAGTCCGGTTCCACCAAAATATCGCTGGCGGGAATGCCGAGATCGAGTAGAAATCGCTGCGCCAGTGGAGCTTCAGATATTCCGTCGGCAAAGAACGCGCCTGTGCCACCTGTCAGAAGGATTCGGCGAATCTTGCCCGTCTTGTAGAGCCGGACAGCGTCGGTAAGTCGATTCGGATCTGAGCCCAGAACCAATTGCTCAGGTGAACTGCTGGGAGAGTTCGAGTAACCGCCCAGCACAATGCCAGTATGGAAAGGAGTCGTGATGCTGCCAGGTGCAAGATCAGGAACTTCCCAGACATTCGCGGCAATTCGAAACACCACTGGGTTGGTGAAAACCAGGAGGACTGCGACTGCTGCCGTGCCGCAAAAGCGGAACAACTTGGGGCGTGATTTTCGTGTCAGTAAGGCAACAACCGACAGTATGAGAAACCAGATCAGCGGCTTCAGGAACAGTGACGCTATTTTTGACAGGGCGAAGAACATGAATCCAGCAGGGGAGCTAGTCAATTTGATTCCAGTAGACGACCAAGTTTCTGGTACTCCGCCCGGCCGCCACGATGTCAAGTTTTCCATCACCATTCAAGTCGGCAACTTTGAGATCCTCGCAGGCCATTGTGTTATCATCTATGAGCTGCTGCGACCAGGGGATGGCGTCAGTTTTTCCTGGGACATAGAGTCGGATGCCAACCTTCCCGTCCACGTCCGGACTGCGCCAGCCAGCGATTACTTGAGGATTGCCGGTGCCTTGC
This sequence comes from Verrucomicrobiales bacterium, assembly GCA_051270635.1. Taxonomy (GTDB): domain Bacteria; phylum Verrucomicrobiota; class Verrucomicrobiia; order Verrucomicrobiales; family DEV007; genus JAGROY01. Next base: position 21,279 of record JBNMNB010000103.1, read on the forward strand.
ACATCTGCCAGTGCCAGCGCATGTCCGGCATTCAGGGATTCGTCCAGAACCAGTGGAATTTCGCTTCCGCGCGCGACGATCAACTTGTTGCCGTGTAAGGGTTGAATGGCCGCCGTCGTCTTACCAACTCGCCGAACCTCACCGTAACCGATGTCTGATGGCTGGAACTCTTTCGTCCATTTTTCATCCTTCCAGGCAAGTGTCACGATCCCTTCTCTTCCGCCGATGACCAGTGTATCTGCGCCTCCTGCAGGATCGATGTTGAGATCAAAATTATGCGTCATGTGCATGCTGTCATCGAGCACAGTCGATTTCCATCGGGAGGCATCTTCCGGCTGATCTGGGAAGTGATAGGCAGTGACGCGTACGCCGTTCTCTCCTTTGCCGCCGCGGTTTCCGATGCCGTGCAGCGGCAGAACCACGAGACTGAATTCTCCGTCGCCGTCACGCACCCAGTGCATGCGATGGGTAGTGGGATCATGGGGCAACTTAACAGGTTTCCATGGTTTCGTGGCATCGTCAGGTCGGAGCAAATAGTGGATTGAACCAGAATCCTCACGGCTGCTGGTTTCACCAGGATTCCAGTTCGCCCCGGCAGCGATCTCCACTTTTCCATCACCATCGATGTCTCGCGCAGCGATGCAGACGTTGTCTTTCAGTGAGAGTCTGGCAGCAATCACGAATCGTTTCCAGTCCGGGTTCCGATACCACACGATCTCCTTTTGGTCTGCCAGCAAGATGTCGCTTTTTCCATCTCCATCGACGTCACCAATGGCCAATCCGTAGCCAATTGAAATATCCCCGATCTTCTGCGCTTCGAACGAGGCAGTTGATTGGCTGACGGAGTCCTCTGCCTGTGCCGCAATCAGACAGTTAAGTCCTGCAACGGCGGTGAATGCGATGTCTCTAAAAAGCGGAAAATTCATGGGGAACAGTTGCAGAAATGGGATCGGTCGCCAAGACCAACTGAAAAAAGTCAAAAAAAGTCTGCGGTGAATAACCTGTGAGTAAACAGAGGATCTCCGAGAGTTGTTCACAGGAGTATCCAGATCAGGAGTGAGAGATCGTTCGCAAATTATGGGATATCACGTTCTCTTCCAGTGCTGACAGGTGAGTTATTCACAAGCTGAAGTAGTTACTAACAAATTGGAACGTCGAGAAAAAACGGTTTACGAGTGCTCTGCGTTTCTGTCATAACCAAAAAGTCAATCACCCGACCTTGTTTTCACTGTCTCGGTCGGAGGTGCGATTGTCGAGGCTAAGGCTTCGACGCTACTACCCGCTCAATGAGCACCCTCCTTCTTCCTTACCTCAGGAAGTTGGAGGGTTTTTTGTGAGCTACAGGTGGTGCTTAACAATCAAAGTCATTTCGCGGTTCGATGAATCCTAACTCTACCAGAAAGCTGTCCGCAGAATCGACCGTAGCGTAGTAATTTTCATCATTGACGTTAAAATTGAAAAAGCTGTGACTAGCCCCTCCGAACTCGACTAGCTCGCAGGCGTTCTTCTTTCGCCGCATCTTCTTAGCGAACTTCTGTGCACCACGCAGTGGCACTGAAGCATCCGCACTGCCGTGAAACAAGATCATGGGAGGTAACCCGGAACGAATGCACTTCAGCGGATTGGATCTACTGGCAGTCTTGGTGTCCGGGAAGGAATCGAACCCGAATCCTCGCTTCGAGATATCGAGCACTGGTGAAAAAAAGATGCAGGCATCGGGGGCACATGGCGTGTCCGCATCGTCGGATGATTCATCAAATTCTTCGCCACACATTGCGGCTGCAATCGCCGCGTGTGCTCCGCAGGATCCTCCCGATGCCACGATTTTCTGCTCATCGATTCCGAGTTCTCGACGATTAATGCGGGCCCATCTAATGGCCGATCGAGCGTCCGCCATTGCTTGCAGTGGTGCTTTCCCCGATGATGCGCCCATGCGGTATTCCACTAGAATGCAGACTGCTCCTCGGGATGCAAAGAACATCGCGTGCGGGGCAAACTGGGTAATATTTCCGTGATCCCATTGACTGCTGTGGAAGAAAAGGATTGCCGTCCGCTGATCGTCGACGCTCCAGTCTTGGGGAACAAAAACATGGACGCCCAGGGCCCTTTCACTTTCAGGATCGAACTTATAGGAATGCTGTGATGCGTGATCGAGCAGGCGTCGATTACGATCGACGATTCCTATCGCCCGTGCCCGTGCTCGATCGGGTTCTTCGATTACTGATTCCAGCTGCATAAATACATTACGAGCATCAACCTTTTTGCTGGAAATTACAATGAATTTCTCAATCGAGGAAATTCGTTGTCCAACTGGGCACCTTGGTTTACATCTGCATTCCTATGTTGCCTCTGACGATGACGCCCGACGAATCTATTGTGAAATCAAGATTATCTGCCCGTGTAAGCCTCCAGCTATTTTGGCTCTTGCTACTGGCTTTGTTCGTTCAGGTAGACGCGCAGACTGCCTGTGCTCAGGAGATTGATACGAAAGTGCGCCTGGCGCTGCAGCGGAATTACTCGAATTGGAAACGCGCAATGATCTCGAAAGATCTGCAGGGATGGAATGCCCACACTTCTCGCTATCGTCAGACGGTCACGCGAAACTTGATTGTTTCGCAGAAAAGGGACTGGCCGCGCTCACTTTTCGCGGTGCCCATCCAACCTCCCGGGGTTGAACTGTTACGCCTGATTGAGGCCAAGGCGGTCGGAGATATGGGCCGACTGGTCTATTTTGGTAGAGCCGATTTCCGGGTTTCCGATCAGAAGCCGCCAAACAGTATCTTCATGCTCTACTTTTTGCAGGAAGGCGGCGAGTGGAAGTTCGACCGCACTCGTTACTTTAATCTTTCCGGCAACGACCGAGTGGCGGAAATGTCGAAGAACGGCAACTTCAGTTTTCTATCAGAAACCGATTTTGCGATGCCGAAAAAAATGCCAGTGACGCCACCGCATTGCCCATCCCCCTATTACGTTGGTCAGATTAGAATTGTATCGATGGGGTATAGGACGAGTGCCAAGTTCAACAATTTTCACGATACTCTGGTGGATGACACGATGGCGAACGAAGTCCTCATCGGCGGAATTCGCAAAGGACCGAATACATTGAAGTTGAAGGTCGACGGATCACCGACCGCAAATTCTGGCGAGCGAAAGTTTGAAGTCGCCGTTTATGTAAATAGCACTGAGCGTGATCGCCCAAGCGTGCGCGTCTTCCACCTGGATCCGGGCGATCGAGTTCAGGCTGAGTATGAGTTCACCGTCTGGGCCAATGCGGTGACGATGCAAAAGCGGTAGAAACCCATGCGAAAGCGGGCTCCGATTTCTCGGAAGCCCGCTCGAAAATTGGCAGTCTATCAATCAGGCGCTTTACGCTTTTGCAGCTGCGTAGCGAGCATTGATGGCATCCCAATCGACAACATTCCAGAATGCATCGACGTAGTCAGGGCGGCGATTCTGGTAATTGAGATAGTAGGCATGTTCCCAGACATCCAATCCAAGAAGGGGTGTCTTTCCTTCCATTAACGGGCTGTCTTGGTTGGCAGTGGAATACACTTCCAATGCGCCATTGGCAACACTGAGCCAAGCCCATCCGCTACCGAATCGAGTCAGACATGCTTTTTTGAACTGTTCCTTGAACCCATCGAAGCTACCGAAGCTCGCGTTGATCGCATCGCCCAAGTCACCAGTGGGAGTTCCACCTTTTCCGGGAGCCATGCTGCTCCAGAACAGCGAGTGATTTGCGTGACCGCCGCCATTGTTGCGGACTGCGCCACGGATGTCATCGGGCACTGCGTCCAGACTACTGATCAATTCTTCGATCGGTTTTGATTCAAGGTCACCATTTCCGGCGATCGCATTGTTCAAATTCGTGATGTAGGTCGCGTGGTGTTTTCCATGATGAATTTCCATCGTGCGCGCATCGATGTGTGGCTCGAGGGCATCGAGGGAATA
>JBNMNB010000104.1:0-25075 GCA_051270635.1 Verrucomicrobiales bacterium
CGACTGACCAGATCCGATCCAGACCTCGCCCACCAGCACATTATTGAGCGCAATCGCATTCTTACCCGAGATCTTTAGACTTGCCGGTTCAGCGCTCGCTTCCAGAGCATCCAGAGCCACTTTCCAATTGCCGTTGGCGTCCGTAGTCGCCGATTTCGTTTGTCCGGCAAAACTAACTGTCACTTTTTCCTCCGCCTCCGCCGTGCCCCAGATCGGCACCGTCTGCCCGCGTTGCAGCACCATATTGTCTGCAAAAATCGCCGGAACAGCCACATCTGCATGTGCATCGTCCGTTGACAGAGAAAGAGTTGTGGTAGTCGCAAGTATCGCCAGTAAAAAGGCGCTGGAACGTGAATTCTGAATCAACATAGGTTTCATCGCGTAGGTCTCAAAGTTTTCCTGATTTCCAGGATTGGCGAATTCTGGAGTGGTTCACGACGAATGACAAGCGAGGAATCCGCCAGTGTCGATCTACGCCGTATCACCGAAATAGAACAATTTGCGCCTGCCGCCTGTGCAAAGGGCCAAAACAGCAAAAATGGACAATGACCGACAGATGGCGGCGGTGCATTTTGACTGCGAGGTAGCAAACGAATCGATTTGCCCATGTCGTCGCTGCGGGCAAACGCTGCAAACGCAATGCCACTTGTCTGGGAGCGTGCCCCGTGGTAACTCTAAGGGGATGCCACCCGACCTCGAAACGCTACTGGAGCCGCTTCGCCATTCCCCACAATTGGTGGAAGTGGTCGATGCCCTGCAAGCGCAAATCGCGCAGGAACGGGATAGGCGGGCGAGTTTTTACGAGGAAATGACGCCTGACCAGAAGGTCGAATTTGTCGATGGCGAAGTGATTCTGCATTCCCCGGCGAAAAATCGGCACCTGGATGCCACTCGAAACATACTAATGTTGCTTACGCCTTTCGTTCAAATGAATGACCTCGGCGAAGTGAAATCTGAAAAATGCCTCTGTGTCTTTCCCCGAAATGATTACGAGCCGGACATCGTTTTCTTTTCAAAAGCAAAGGCCACTTCGTTGCAGCCGGACACCATGAAGTTTCCCATTCCCGATTTGGTTATCGAGGTCATGTCCGAATCGACCGAGCAGCGCGATCGCGGGGTGAAATTCGAAGACTTCCAGGCGCATGGTGTTGGCGAGTACTGGTTGATCGATGTCGAGAATGAAATCGTCGAGCAATACCGCCTGCGTGGATCGGTCTATGAGCTTGCCTTGAAATCGGGAACAGGTGAAATCCGAAGCGATGTGATCGCTGATTTCACCGCGCCCATTCGAGCCTTTTTTGATACGGACGAAAATCTTGTCGCGTTGCGTGGTTTGATTGGCGACGTTCAGCGGTGAAGTGTTCTATTGATCGGATGAATTGGAGGGGAAGAGTATTGCTGGTTGGAGGTCTACTCGCAGCAGTTGTGTGTGTTTTTCTTGGGAAAGATCGAAAGAAGTCCATCGCAACTAGTCGGCATGGTGAGATTACATCAGCTGCAGGAAGCTCAGGGCTCCTTCTAAGGCTCGAAGAATTGACCGACCGGTTAGAGAATCTTTCCAATGAAGAGCTTCCTCAGTTCAATTCAGGTCTAGCGAATTCGAATTCGCAAACTGCCGCCGAGCTACACGTGACATTCGATAGCTTCTTTGTTGATCGAGGCTATTTCATTTCGGGTCAACTTGACTCCTCAAGGTGTCTCCAAGCTTTCGCTTTCCTCCGATCGATGAGTGCCAAAGAGGTTGCGATGTTGGCGCCTGGTTGGTTTGATGCTGATGAAGATGCGATTGCCAGGGAGGCAGCGTCTGGCCCAAAGCCTTCAAATTCCCGTTCGCATTTGTTGCTTGATCGATGGCTGGAGCTCGATCCCGAGGCCGCTCGTGTCTATGTTCAGAATAGAGGCAGCGATGACCTTTTGGATTCGTATTTCGAGCTTCAAGCGATGCGTGATCCCCTGGCTGCCCTGAACGAGGTGGAAGCTTTCGTAGGGGAAGACAGGCCGCGCTTGATCTGCGTGGTCTTAAGAGAACTGGCAAAGAAGGAGTCAGTGCGAGCGCTTACGCTTTACGAGACGGAGACGGGTATCCTCACCTATACGATTCAACACTGCTGCTAAAGGCACTGCCGTCCAAAACGCAGCAGCGATTTCTAAGTGATCATCCCGAGCTTCGAGAAGCATTTGGGCAGTAGGTGTCAGTGAGCAAAACGATACCGGCCCATCCCATTGGCCGAACCTTTGTTCTGAGCCGGGCTGTCTCAAAAAAATGGAATGGAAACCTGGATGGAGCAAAGCGTGGTGGTGCCTCCAAGCACAATAGCTCCCCAGCCCATCTTGCACCGCGATGGGATATGCTTCATTACTCAGCCCTAAGAGAAAAGCTTATGCACTGGCTTCGCCTTCACCAACTCACGTGGTTGGTTGAGGTGGTTCATGACCATGGTTTCGGGATCGATGCCGAAGGCGTGGTAGACTGAAGCTAACAATTCGCCGGGATGCACTGGGTCTTCGACTGGAGCCGAGCCTGTTTTGTCTGACTGACCATGGACGTATCCGCGCTTGATGCCGGCGCCACCGATGATGGAGGTGTAACAGTACGGCCAGTGGTCGCGGCCGTCGGAATCGTTACCATTGCCGGAAGTGCTGACGCCCTTCTGTGGACTGCGGCCGAATTCTCCTACGGCGACGACAAGTGTTTCATCGAGCATGCCGCGGTCATCGAGATCCTGGAACAATGCGGAGAGTCCCTGGTCAAGCATCGGGCCGGACTGGTCTTTCATGCGCTTGTTGAGGCCGACGTGCACATCCCATGAGTGGTTGTCAGAGTTCGCGACCTTGGGCCAGATGACTTCGACGACGCGCGTGCCAGCTTCGACCAGGCGACGTGCCAGCAGGCAGCTTTCGCCAAAGGTATTGCGGCCATACATGTCGCGCGTGGCATCTTTTTCATCTTCAAAGGCAAATGCTTCGCGTGCGCGACCTGATACGATCAAGTTGAGCGCGCGGCTGTAATATTCATCCAGGCTGTAGCTCTCGACCGCTTTGTCGATGGTCGGCATCTGCGCGGCGATGGCATCGCGCAGGCGAGCACGGCGCTTCAGTCGCACAGAGAAAACGTCCGGTCGCAGTTGCAGGTCATCGACCTTGATGCGCGTCATTTTCTCCATGTCCATGTCGTCGCCACCGGGATAGAGCGTGTAGGGATCGAAGGCTTTGCCGAGGAAACCAGCGGTGCCCCCTTTTCCGACCACGTTGCTCTCCTGAAGCGGGCGCGGCAACATGACGAATGGCAGCATTGGTTCTGTCTGCGGCTTCAGCTTCACGATCTGCGATCCGAAGTTGGGAAAATCTTTCGGGCTGGGTGGCTCCAGTTGGCCAGACGGGCTGACCTTGTCGGTCGTATAGCCGGTCATCATCTGGTAGATGGCGGCGGTATGGTTGAAGAGTCCGTTCGGCGTGTAGCTCATCGAGCGGATCATCGTGAATTTGTCATTCACTTTCGCCAGCTTCGGCAAGAGTTCAGTAAAGTGAACGCCAGGGATTTTCGTTGGGATCGACTTGAACGCACTGCGCACATTGTCTGGCACATTCTCCTTTGGATCCCACAGATCGAGGTGGCTGGGCCCGCCTTGCAGGTAAACCATGATGACGTTCTTCGCCTTTCCCCAGCCAGCGGCACCACCCGGACCGACTTCACCCGCGATCGATTGCGCGCGGAACATCGTCCCAAGTGTCATTCCCAGCATGCCCGCTCCTCCCGCACGCAACACATCTCGTCGCGAATATCCGAGGTTTCCATCGCAGAGGTCTTTTCCAGGTACGCCAGATATACGGAACATAATGAATTGGGATTTTGGTGGTTTTCGCTGAAGACGTGTGAGTCGCCGGGAAACTCCCGGCGCATCCTGTCACAGCTCGAAAAGGTAAGCTTTTGCCGTTATCCTGTAAAGGCAGGAATCTGGTTCTCGCCTGCGGTGGGCAATACTGGATGCCACTGCGCCGATTTGCATATCCTCGATCGCACTGCATGCGTAACCGGCTCCGTGCTCAGGAAGCTCAGGCAACGCATCGATCACAATTTGCACCGCGTCTTCAGTCCCCATGTCCTTAATCGCTATTTCAATCGACTCGTTCCACCAGTCCCAGTCGAATTCGAACATCTCCAGTAGATCGGGCAGAGCCGCCTCAATTTTCAGTTTTCCTGCCAAAATAATGGCGATTCCTGCTCGCCAGTCATCCTTAGTTGGGATTGCAGTTTCCAGCCAGAAACTATCCAGCCAGTGCATAATGGTGTCTTCCATTTGCTGGCGAGTGATCTTCATATGGCGGAATAATACGAAGGTGAACCCACGTCGAATTAAATTATGGCGTATCGAAAAGGGGCGCGAAAACTTGCACCAACGGCTGCGGTTCTCTACATTCAGGCATGCCTGATGCCCTCGCCTTGCCCGAGATCACTGACCAGGAGGCCTTCAATTTGGAACGGTGGGAGCAACTGTGTGCAGATCCGGTGCTTGCCGATCTAGATTTTCGAATTGAAACAGACCGCCATGGAAACACGATTATGACACCTCCACCAGGCTTTGATCATGGCGATTTCCAATGTCAGATTGCTTTTTTTCTGAAGCAAGCGAACTCCAGTGGTAAAGCGGTCACCGAGTGCCCGATCTCAACCAGCGAAGGAGTGAAGGGCGCGGACGTCGTATGGATTTCTTCTGAACGACTTGCCCGTTCGAAGAAAAACAATGTGCTCACAATTGCACCCGAGATATGTGTAGAAGTTGTCTCTCCATCCAATTCTCGACGAGAGATCGAAGATAAAAAGCGCCTCTACTTTGAGGCTGGTGCTGATGAAGTGTGGATCTGTGATTTGAAGGGTAACCTCTTCTTCTTTCTTGAGGAAAGAGCTGAAGCCGTCGAGGCCTCAAACATTTGTCCGGCCAGCCCAGCCAAACTTGAGCATTGAACAGCCTTTGCGAATTCAATTGCCCGATTGATCAAGCTGGGGCAGCGGTTCGATTCATCGATTGAATCGATGTTTGGTGAAAATCTTTTGATTTTCGATTTGGCGACTACTGTGTGAATCATAGAGGATGCAAGATGCAGATGCGCCAGCAGCAGCACGAGATCCTAGACCTGTATTCGCAGCGTTGCTGGGCGGCTATTTCGTCCTCGGGTGGTTGCTGTGGGGGATCAACCGAAGTCCGTTTCAGGTGGGGACGACCATGGTGGTTTCGATCCTGGCTGAGTTGTTTTTTAATCGCTGGCTGAGGCTTGGGAAATGGGAGTTTCCCTGGTCGGGCATCATTACCGGGTGCGGACTTTGCTTGTTGCTCAATTATGGCTCGAATCCCTGGCTTCCGATCCTTCCTCCTATTCTGGCGATTGCCTCAAAGAGTCTTTTCGTGGTGCAGGGGCGGCACTTTTTTAATCCAGGTCTGTTTGGTCTCATCGCCGGCATGTGGTTGAGCGGCGGGATGCTGTCACCGGCTCCCGCCTACCAATGGGGAGGAGGGGCCGCAGGCATATTTGTGGTCGCAGCACTAGTGCTGGTGTTCACTTTTCCGGGCCTCCGAGTAAAGCCCCTGGTAGGTGCGTTTCTGGTTTTCTATTTCTGTCAGTCAGCGTTGCGAGCATGGATCATGCGCCATCATTTACCAGCAGATGCCGTATTCCTGGGATCGGTCACTTCTCCCGCATTCTTTCTCTTTACATTTTACATGCTGACGGATCCCAAGACTACGCCACGTAGTCCTGGTGGACAGGTTATTTTTGCATTTGCTGTGGTAGCAGTGGACCTGTTTCTCCACTTTCGCCAGAGTTACTCTACGTTGTTTCCGGCGTTGTTTTCAGTGCAGGCGAGCCTTTATCTGTATTATTTGGTGCGGAGGCTGAAGATTCGAGATCAATTACCTCGCCTGGCTGCGGCGGGCGCAGTGGCGATGGTGGTTGCTGGATTCCTGCGCCATGGCGATCCGGCGGAGGCATCGACAGCAATAAGGTTCGAGATGCGAGACGTAGGATTTTCTGCCCCTATGAGTGGCGCTCTTGAGCAGGTAGATCCGCGGGTGGCACATGTGGCGAAATGGATTCTTTCCGTGGGCGATGCAGTAGCTGTCGCAGACGTGGACAACGATGGATGGCAGGACGTTTTTCTAACGTATCCATTGAAATCGCCATCGAACCGAGCTGCGCTTTATCGTAATGTGAGAGGGGAGCATTTTGAGCGAATTTCCTTCACGGGATCTGCCTGCTTTTCCGAGCCTGAGAAGAATGGTCTGCCCTCCTGCGGTGTTTTTGCTGACATCGACAATGATGGCGATCAGGATTTGTTCGTGGGAGTGGGATACGGCAGGTCTCGCTTGTTCCGTAATGAGCTGATCGAGACAGGCCGGTTATCATTTCGCGAAGTGACGGAGCACGCAGGAATATCGGGTCACACTGTGAGTCTGACGGCGACGTTCTTTGATCCCGATCTTGACGGGGATCTCGATTTGTTCGTTGGAAATGCGATGGCTCCTTATCTGCAGGGCTATGACGAGAAGGTGCCGCTGAACCCATTTGCGTTACCCCGGCCAGAGTTTGACGGGGATCGAAGGATGCTGGCATTCATGCATGCGAGTTGGCACAAGGCTACGAATGGCGGGCGCAACCAATTCTACCGCAACAGGGGAGATGGCACTTTTGAAGAGTTGCCAGCTGCAGAAACCGGATTGGTTGAAACTCACTGGTCGCTTGCTGCCAATGTGGCTGACTTTGACGGAGATGGATTGGTCGATCTTTACGTGGCTTCAGACTTTGGGCCTGACGATTGTTATCGCAATGTTGGAGGTTGCCATTTCGAGCGTGTATCCGGGACAATGGTCGGAACACTGGGGAAGGACACTTACAAAGGAATGAATGCCTCGATCGCAGATTTCGACCAAGATGGAAAACCTGACATCTACGTTTCGAATGTGCACGCGCCACTACAGGCTGAGGGAAGCCTACTATGGATGAACGAGAGTGAGCCGGGGAGAATTGAGATGCAAAATGAAGCGACCAGGCGCGGCGTGTTGAACCCGTATCGCTTTGGATGGGGCGCTGCTGTTGGTGATCTTGATCTAGATGGTTGGCCTGAGATCATTCAGTGCAATGGGATGGTGGACGATGAAATAGATCGCCGTTTTGAAGAACCACATGACTACTGGTATGCGAATGCGAGACTGGCACGGACAGGGCCGGAGATTCATACTTACGCTGATCAGTGGGGGGATCTGCGCGGCTACTCGATATGGGGCAAGCAGCGAACCAGGGTTCTTTTGAATCAGAAGGGGCACTTTGTCGATGCTGCCATTACCTGTGGGCTGGGAACTTTGGGGAATTCACGTGGTGCTGCGCTTCTGGATTTTGACAACGACGGGGATTTAGATCTGCTGATGACTCATCAGTTTGCAGCCGCTGATTTTTATGAAAACGCAGGAAAACCGAAAATGACCTGGATCGGAATCGAACTTTGTGGAAATGGAACGACCACAACGCGTGATGCCATCGGGGCGAAAGTATCTGCAGGCGGTTCTACTCAATAGGTAACCAACATTTCTGGTTTTGCTGCACAGCAGGACAGGCGAATGATATTCGGCACGGACTCGGGAGCGGTGAAGGTCGAATGGGGGGATGGAACGGTGTTGCTGAGTAATTTGGGGTTGGGGCAGTTCCATACGATCGAGCAATCACGGCAAGAGACAGGCAAGCCAATCGCGATTAAATGAGTGTTCCCTACCGGCATCAGAAAGGACTGGACCTGGGCGGATCGCTTCGCCCAAAGGCCGTGCGGGAATTGCTCTCCAAGGGCATCGAAGTTGAAATCGCAGAGCTGCACGAGCTCGATTCACTTCGTCGTCTGGGAGAAATGGGTTTTTTTGCCGCGCTCTTGGAACCTATCGACAGCACTGCCAACGGCCGGTGCTTATCTGGGTTGCCTATTTTGTCCAGCTCATTGCTGGCTCGATTCTCTATGTCCTTCTCGTTCCATTCTACGCCTGGAAATTCGGCTCACGAAAGTCCCGTCTTGCGATGGCGCTCGAGTATGTTCTGCTTGCCTGTGTGTGCGGAGCCTTCTTTTCGCTGGCTTCATCGGACGTGGTGCTTACTTTCTGGTTCTATCCTCTCGTTGTCATGAATGTTTTAACGAATGTTAGAGGGATTGCATCCCATGCAATTGGAGACGTCGAGAACGTTTACCTTTCAAGCCGAACGATCAGCTGTTCACGTTGGACGGCATGGCTGCTAATGCATGAAAACTACCATTTGGAGCATCATCTTTTTCCAAAGGTGCCGAGCTATTTTCTGCCGAAATTGCATCGACTGATCTGGTGCCGCTTGCCACAGGCGGCATTTTCTCGGTCGTATTTGCATTTTTTAATCAATTTTTTCAAAGCGGCGCTGGAGCGTGACCTTCGGCCGATGGGGGTTGTGCATCCGATCGCAAAAGCAAGCGAGGAGGGGCAATGCTGAAAGACTGCTGGTATATCGCGTGCCAATCGAAGCAGCTGAAACGGCGGCCGTTGGCGCGGACCATAGCAGACGAGCCGGTCGTTCTATTTCGTGATACAGCTGGTGTCGCCGGGTGTCTGCGTGACCGATGCCTGCACCGGAACATGGCGCTGTCACGGGGCGAAGTGACGGAAATGGGACTGCGATGCAGCTACCATGGCTGGGCCTGGGGGCGGGATGGAGTCTGTACCGATATTCCCGCGTCATGCCACGACTGCTCAGCTTACCGAGGACTGAAAGTAAGAGCTTACACCACTGTTGAGAAACAAGGGTTCATCTGGATATGGGTAGGTGAAGGTCAGGCCGCTGGGCAGCCGCTGGATTTTCCCAAGTTCTCTGAAAATGCCTGGCATCACTGGGTGATGAAACGTGTGTTTCCTGGAAATGCCTTTCACTGCGTCGAGAATTTTCTCGATGTCCCACATACTGCCCATGTGCATCGCGGATGGTTTCGCGGCACGGAATCGAAGGAGGTGGAGATCGAGATCACTTCGGGGCGCGACTGGATTCAGGCCGATTTTCTAAATGAGGAACGCATGGAGTCTGTGATCGGCCGCCTGCTGGTGCCGAAGGGGGAGGAGATTAAGCACACCGATCGCTTTCAGCTGCCGTATGTGACGCGCGTCGACTACCGTATGATAGAGAGTCGCCAGTACATTGTGATGAGCCAGTGCACGCCGGTGTCTGATTCCGAGACGCGGGTTTTTACCTACATGGCCTATCGATTTTCGCCTTTGGGGAGACTTGTAAGGTGGGGCTTCGAACCGCTTTCCCATCATATTCTGAATCAGGATGTGAAAATTATTCGCCAGCAGACCGCTGATTTGACCCGCACGGGAGATGCGCGATTTCTTTACTTCGAAACCGATGCCATCGCTAAGGGAATCCGCCGGTTGTTGGATGGTGAAAGTTTGGCTGATGGAAAGGTGGAAAGGAGGAGATTGAAAATATGACTGCTTTGTTGCTGGGAAGCTTCGTGGCGATCGCCTGCGGAACCTGGTGGTTTCAGAACCGTGGCGATCGCATCGGTGGCCGCATCTCGGGGATCAAGGCTGGCTGGCTGGCTTACGCGATCGTGCTATGGATCGGCGTGCCTTTGGTCCTGTGTGGCGAGGGAACTGGATTCATGGCATTGCTGGTTTCGATGCTGGTGCGCGCCGTCGTTGAAATTCCCTTGTGCCTGACTGCCCGGTGGCGGGTCGCATATGGTGTTGCTCACGATTTGATCCATGTCATTCTGGTGATCGGCTTTTGGTCATCACTGGGAATCTGGGCGTGGCCGACCGTTGTTTCCCTGATCACTGAGCTGATCTTCGTCTACTGGTTCGTGAAGGCGACGGGCGGGCCAGCGAAGGGAGTCTTCTTCGTGCCGGGCGATGCTGCTCACCGCCGGATCAATTGCTGGACCGCAGTGATTTTTGTGCCGCAACTGGTCTGGTTCGTATTTCTACTGTTTCATCCATGAGTCTTCAGTCCCAATGTATACCTGTTTCTGATCTGACGGCTCCGCAGATTGCTGCAATGTTCGCACTGCTTTCCGCTTCCTATGACTGTGTGGGGGATGGGCGTTTTTTGCACGATCTCTCATGGAAGGACGAGATCATTCTGCTGTTGGATGGTGATCAGCAAATTCAGGGATTCACTACATTGGTCTTCAATCCAAACGGATGCATGAACCCTCACGGCGATGTCCTGTTTTCTGGTGATACCATCATTGATCCTGCTCACTGGGGCAGTCTCGAACTGGTGCAGGCATTCTGCCGGAGAGCGGGTGAGTGGCAGGCGACCCACGGGCGGCGATTGTTCTGGATGTTGATTTCGAAAGGACACCGCACCTACTTGTTCCTGCCATTGTTCGCGAAGCGATTCTTTCCGCATCCGGAACGCGTGGAGGCTCAGTTTGAACAGATCGCACATCAGGTTGCAGAACGCCTTTTCGGCAGCGCATGGAACCGCGAACGAGGGGTCATCCAATTTGGCAAATCACAGGGGCAACTGAAACCGGACTTGGCTGCGACGAGCTGGCAGCGACGCAATAGTCCGATGGTAAAATTTTTTCTACAGCGAAATCCGGGATTCGAGCACGGTGACGAGATGGTGTGCCTGACCGAACTGAGCGCGGCCAATTAGACGCTCCTCGATTGCTTGAGCTGCCGCAAAATTGGCAAAGTCTGGCGGTCAGATGTCTCGCAGAGAGGCGGCAGGCTCGCGAGGGCGATGTCAAGTTGCCGGTGCTTGAGCGGGGAGAGCTGAGTGAGTTATGGCCGAGTTAGACTATCGCAAAGCAATGCCTGAGGATACGGCAGCTCTTTGTGCGCTCCTGCGGGAGACGCCGATGGGAGAAGGCATCTGCGTTTGTCAGGAAAGGAGCGAGCGAGCGGTGATGGCGGCGATTGAGCAGTCGAATATCTGGGCATCATTCGAAAGAAGCACCGGCCGCGCGGTTGGAATGTCCTCGGCAAAGCCGCGTATGGTGTTGGTGGATGGGAATGTCAGGGAGGTGCGCTATCTGTCAGACCTGAGAGTGCGCGCTGAATATCGGAACGGACTTGTCCTCGTTCGTGGTTTTCAAATGTTGCGGGACAAGCTGCTGGCGGCTGAGGAATGGGCGCAAACGTTGATTCTGAACAATAACTCCCTCGCCTCGAGAATTCTGACGAGTGGCCGTGGAGGGCTGCCTGAGTATCGTCCGTTTGGAACGTTTGGATCCTGGTTCATGATGGGCCAGAGGCTGAATTCAAACGTGGACGTTCGACCGGCCCGTGACGAAGACGCGCAGGCCATGCAGGAATTGCTCGAACGTGAAGGTCCCGTAGCCGCATTTACGCCGTGGGTGAACTTCGTTAAGGGCGGAGTCGCTGATTATTGGCTGGCCACGCTGAAGGGAGAAATCGTAGGGATGCTGAAGGTCGTCGATACGTCTGCTGACAAGGCGACCCGGATCGTTCAATACAGTCGCTGGATGCGCATAGTGGCCCCGTTCTACAATCGATTCGCCACGCTGCGCGGTCTCCCTTTGCTGCCTGCTGTGGGAGGGCAAATCTCACCACTGGCTCTGACAGGAACCATCTGTCGCGACCGTGATCCGGCGATACTGCGTTCACTCCTCGCAAAAATTCTCAGTCGCGAAGGATTCTACGCGATTGGGATGGACACTGAGGATCCACTGGTTGCCGCGATGCGGGGCGTGCGTGCATACCGCACTTTCGCCGGACATTACCTTGTCGGCTTCGGCGGAAGCGGATTTAATGTAGCGCACCCGTTCGCTTTCGATTTTGCAGATTTGTAGTCGTAACTAACGGCTTTTCACGTAGCTGCCATGCGCATGATGGCTTTTGTATAGGCGACGTGAAACCCGAGTCGGGCGGCGTTGCGTTCGGTTGGGATGCCTGGTTTGGAATGAATCGCGACGAGGTTGCAGCCGCAAGACCATGCGTGCTGGAGGCGTCGTAAGATCAGGGCTGACTGGATGCCTCTGCGACGAAATGGCGGGAGCACGCTGGCACCGAACAGGCAGGACACGTCTGGCGTTACTTCCATGCCGCCACCGCCGATTGCAGATCCGTCTAACATTGCCAGAAAAGATTTGGAGCGCGAGTGTTTTACCGCTCGCGTAGAGTCTTTCCGCATCGCCTCCGGTAGTGTTGCGCCATCTGGAAGGAATCCACCACAGGTTATTTCCACGAAGGTGTTCACTTGTGTGTCGTCTTCAGGATCAACGGCTACAATGGTGACACCGTCCGGCCATGGATGTTGCATCGAGAAATTCAGTTGCCCACGTCCACGCTCACCTTCGCCAATCTCGCGGTAGAGGATGTTTTCGAATTCCAGCAGGGTAAAGCCGCGCTTCTCCAGTCCAGCGACCAGTGTCGCATCTACAAATGGGCAGACTTCAATCTTCGGCTCAACACCACGGGATGTGAAAAATTCTACGAATCGATCCAGTTCTTCGCCTGTCACTGGCCCCGCCAGCCCGATGCCCTGGCCTTGATTCATAAACGAACCGATCCCGCCAAAGCACATCGTGCCACCAGCGATCGATTCGCTTTCAAGAGAAATTTCCGCAACACCGACCGCCTGACGCGATTCCTCCAGGCGTGCGATTTCGAGGGGCGATAGTGGATGGTGCATGGAACTACGGTTGGGCCTTGCCCGACTGGTAGAGTTTCAGGCTGGCGTTGATTCCTTTGAGCAGAGCTGGCTGGCGTTTTGCCAATGTGGCGGCGCGTTCTGCGGTGCGAACTGCTTTGGCGAAGTCTCCGGATTGCGCATAGGCGGCGGCGAGAGTGTCGAGGATAGCGGGATTCTGGCTCTGGGTGATTTGAGCGGCTTTCTCTGCCCATTGGATCGCACGATTGCCGTCGCGAAGGGATTTGTCGGAATGCGCTGCCAACTGCCAGGCGAGATTATTCAGGAGCGAAATGTCGTTGGGGTTCACGATGATCGCCTTTTCATAGACGCTGAGCGCTTGTTTGGCGTCGCCACGTTGCATGAGCTCGTCGCCGATCCACGTCATGAGTTTTGCGTAGTCTTTGTGGCGTTCGATTTTTGTGCCAGCGCGTTGGACGAATGTCAGGGCATCATCGATTTTTCCTTGCTCCATTGCGGTCAGCGGGACTTCTATCAAATTGAGGCCGCCGGGGCGTTCGAACCATTTTCCTGTAAACGGAAGTGCTGCATCGTGGAGAGCGTTGCCGTCGAGCTTCAGAGTCTGTGCATCTGTTAGGATTCGCTGCGGCTCGACCGGGCCAAAGTAGACCGCTGCCAGCTCGCCATGGGCGCTTACGAGAAAGCTGGCAGGCATGGGAAGTTGCAACTTTTGGCCGTAGGCTTTCTGTGCCGCATTCTCCAGATGCTGGACAATTTCCGCAGTCGCCAGGGTGCCTTCAAATGGAACGCTGAGCTTGCGCAGGAACGCGGCGGCATCTGCGGGGGAGGCGGTGTCGCCGAGATGATCCATCGCCAGTGGCAGGACATCTACCCCCGCTTTATTGAGTTTGGGCAATGCGCCAGCGAATGCCTTCAACTCCGCTGCACATGGGGCGCACCAAGTAGCCCAAAGATTGATCAATGTGGCCTTCTTTCCGGTGATGTCCACGCCGTCGATGCGCAACGGCGGCAAAGGAATGCGCATGCCTAACACTGCCTGTGTCGCATCGCTCTGTTCGGGGATATCGAGCGCCAGGGCTTTCTTCTCAATAAACGTTTTGCTCGATCGAGGTGATGCTCGCACAGGCTCTTTTCCCTGGACGATGGAATAACGCTGGTTGGTTGCTGGGCTGGTAACGCGTTGCTGCTTGCCGTCAGGCCAGAGGATCTCGATCGTGTCGACGGCGTTGGCCTCGCCGAGACCGAAGTGCAACCACTTGCTTGACTGGGAAAGAAAGCCTTCGCCTGCCTTGAGCGTTTTCATGATAGGTTTCTTGGAGCCAGTCGGTTTTACGGTGACGCGGGCGCCGATGGCATCTCGGTTGCACGTCGTCCCCGTCAGTAGCAGGGAGATCCAGTGATGGCTTTGCGTGTGGTCATTGCGCAGGAAGCGCAGCATTGGGGCGGTGCGATTCGATACCCATAGATCGAGGTCGCCATCGTGATCCCAGTCAACCGTTGCCGGTGCGCGTCCATCATCGGCAAAATCGACGCCTGCTACCGCGCTGATGGTAGCAAATCGAGCGCTGCCGGTGTTCAAGAACAGGCAATTGCGCTCGTGCCCGCTGAGTGAATTCCCAGCATCGATCAAGCTGTCCAGTTGTCGGATTTTGTCATGAAAGGGAGTCGCTGCCGAGTCCTGCGTCGGGGCATCGAGAGGTGAGGACGACACGACCTGTCGCCAGTAGAAGCTTCACAAATCGTCCGGAACTCTGCCAGTGACGAAGCCATTAGCAACGAACACATCCTCCCAGCCGTCGTTGTTGACGTCCATAAAGATCGATCCCCAACTCCACCTGCCAAGCGTTACTTCAGCTGCTTCACTTACATCATCATAAAGTAACTGATCGCCCTCAATTCTGGCGCGGAATAAACTATTGCCGCGTGCCAGTCGCCGAAAAACCGGGCGAAATGCCTCGTCTCGCCCGCTGCGGAACTGCGCCTGTTGCGTCACTCGGTTGCCGGCTGACGAAAACATATTGCCCACATAGAGATCACTGATGCCATCGCGGTTGAAATCGCCGCTGGCGGCGGACATGCCAAAGGCACTGTCCTCAAGACCGGCGCGCGTCGTTGCATCGCTGAATGTTCCCCCGGCATTGAGGTAGAGATTGTTTTTGCCGAAATCGTTGGCGACATACAGATCGGGATCACCGTCGTTATCAAAGTCATCCCATACTGCGGCGAAACTGAAGCGGCGATTGAGCACATCCAGGCCTGCGTTGGCAGTGGCATCGGAGAATGTCAGCCAGCCGCTGGACTTGTCCATGCCCTCATTGCGCAGCAGGAAATTGCTGCCGCCATTGTTTGCATCAAAGTAGGGCACCGGTACCGCCAGTTCAGCGCCTGCCTCCTGCTCTGCATAGTAACGGCAGGCGTAGAGGTCGAGCAGACCGTCGCGATCGTAATCCGCTGCTGCCAGGCTAAACGCATTCGTCAACGTGGGGAAGCGCACGCGCGGGACGAATCTGCCTTTGCCATCATTCTGCAGCACCATGAGTGCGCCGTTCAATCCCAGCGCCAGATCCTGATCGCCATCATTGTCGAAATCCGCGAACAATGCTCCTCGCGTGCTGTCCAGAAAGTCGACACCCGCCGCCGCCGCGCCATCACGTGCACTGCCATCCGCCTGCTGCAGGAATAGCCGATTCGGCAGGCCGCCGGTCTGGCAGCTGTAAACATCTTCCAGTCCATCGCCATTCACATCGGCAACGGCGATGCCATTGTGGCCGAACTTAAAGAAGCGATTGAACACATCGATCCGCGCGCGCCAGTGCGAGTTTCCGAACAAGTATTGTTCATTGAAAGCCGCATCCGTCCCCAGCACCGAATGCGTGGCATCAGTGAAGAGCGCTGCGTCTGAAGTAGTCTCTTCGAACCCGCTTGCAGTGATCTGTTTGATCCGAAGAGGGGCACTACCCTCCCAGTGGATCTTCCAGTTTGCGTGTTGTTCCAGCCGCCCGCCTGCTGCCGCCGCGCCACTGATTTCGATATAGGCATCGCAGACCTTCGGCGCGACCATCACATTGTGGATTTTAAATTTCACCCGTTGGGGGTGGCCATCTTTGAAGGGAGCCAGCAGCGCCGTCAGCGCAATGCCCAGTGGTTGCGACTTCGACTTCGCCCCGCCCCTCTGCACCACCAACTCATCCGAACGGAAGGCGGTGGCCAAATGGGGCCGCAGCGCATTAGCCCTGGCCTTTTCCGTGATAAACTCAGCCATTTCTCCCGGAGCCTCAGCCACGAGCACCGTCGAAGCGAAAGCTCCCAAGCGCGCCGCGACCGACTCATGAAATGCCTCGCTCTCCCATCCGTCCGCCATCGGATCAGGCACCTGCCCCGCCTGGCCCCCCTGCCCATGCACGGGAAGATCGAGCCCTCCCAAAATAATGAGCACCAACGCGAGGCAATTTCGACAAACAATCACTCGCCGAGCGTATTTCACCAGAGACGAGGGATCAAGTAGTAGGACGAAGCGGTAATCAGACAGCCATGCCCCAAAATTAAGTTAATGCAAAATTGAAATTGCGGTGGTTTTCCCTACCATTGGAGCATGAAATCTGCTACGCTGGCACTGCAGGCGTTTTGTCTTCCGCCTTCTTCGACGATTCGAACGGCGGTCGGCTGGTGTTGTCGGCTGGGCGAACATTCGCAGGCATCTCGAAATTGCCTTATGGCGTGGCGATCGGCACCTCACTGGGAGCTGCCTACCAGTTTCATGCCGGTGGCCAACGTGGGAACTCCATCACACTTTCTGATGGTTATACTGGCAATGCCGCCGCTAGTGGCGGTTGGACGTATGGGGATACTGGATATTTTGGATTTAAGTTTACCAGCAATGCCGGGGTGGACACGCACTTTGGCTGGGGAGAGATGAGAATCGCAGATCGAGGAAACGCCGGGGGGGCGATAACTTTGAGATCCTGCGGGCGTATTATAATGATGCAGCGGGCGCGCCGGTGACGGCAGGCGTGGTGCCGGAGCCGACGTCTACGAGCCTGCTGGCGCTGGGAGCTGCAGGATTGATGATGTGGCGACGCAGGAGACGTCTGTTTTGTGATCGATTCTCCAGATTTGGAGCAGCGAATATTTGCTTACGCGGACTGCGGCAGCGTGTTGGCCCGGACGATTCGTAAAACGTTCGGCACGGAGCGTGGTGCCCGCCTCATGGTGAAGCTAGCCACGACTCCCGACAGCGCAAAAAACCGCCAAGTCAGGATTCTCAAGCTGGTTGCAGCGAGCTGGATCGCGCCTGACAGATAGGTGGGACAGAGTGGCACTTTGTCTTTCCTGGCCTTGAAGGGCGTGCTATAGACTTAGGCTTCGCAGACGGAATGCTCATCTTAGGCATGGGCAATAGCTATTCCACTGAAGGCGTGAGAAGCGTTTCCCCTTTACCTTAACTTCCGCATCCATCATGTTCAATCACCATGAACACTGTCCGCCATCGCACGATCGCTGCTTCGCTCATCGTAGCAGCCGGTTTCTTCGCATTCCTGGCATTCCCACCAAACTGCGCATCCCAGACGGATCCATCAGTGTGGCTTGCGGCCAGTGGTAAGGTTGATATCACTCCGGAAGCGCCTATGTGGATGGCGGGTTATGCTGCGCGTACCAAGCCCGCTGAGGGTAGTCTCACGCCACTTTTTGCGAAAGTGTTAGTGCTGCAGGATGCTGCCACGGGAAAGCCTGCCGTGCTCATCACGCTCGACCTGGTCGGCATTGATCGCGAACTCACCGGGGAGATCGCAGGCCAACTCATGCAAGCGTTCAAGATCGACCGCAGCCGCATTGCCATCTGTACTTCGCACACCCACTCGGGGCCGGCACTGTGGCGGAATCTCGCGCCACTGCACTACTTGCTCATGGATGACGAGCATAAAGAACGCATCCGTGCCTACACGGAGAGCCTGGTTCCACGCATCGTCACCGTCGCGAAAACTGTGCACGCATCGATGCATCCAGCGCGACTGTCCTGGGGCAATGGTAGTAGTGATTTTGCGGTCAATCGGCGCGAAAACTCCGAGGCATCGGTTCCCGTCCGACGCCGTGATGGCACTATCGTTGGTCCTGCGCAGCACGACATCCCGGTCTTGGCAGTCCATGACCTCGACGGCACGCTGCAAACGATCGTGTTCGGCTACGCCTGCCATTCCACGGTTCTGGATCAATACCAGTGGTGCGGCGACTACCCTGGCTTTGCCCAGCAGGCACTGGAGATCGGTCATCCGCAAGCAGTCGCCATGTTCTGGGCCGGCTGCGGCGCGGATCAAAATCCGGTTCCCCGCCGCTCAGTTGAACTGGCAAAGCATTACGGCGCTCGGCTCGCCACCGCCGTCGACAAGGTGTTGCTCACCACCGCGCTGCAACCTCTTGACGCCGCGCTGCATACCCGTTTCGATGAGATTCCACTTGCTTATGCTAACATTCCCACAAAAGAGCAACTTCAGACCGACACCGCTTCTGACAACCGTTACACAGCCGCCCGCGCCACCATGCTGCTGCAACAGCTCGACCGCGACGGCACACTGCCAGCCTCTTATCCGTTCCCGATCGGCCACTGGTCGCTAGGAAGCGGCGATTCGATCGACTTCCTGTTTCTCGGTGGCGAAACGGTGATCGACTATGCCATTCGCTTGAAGAAGGAACTGCACGGCACCCGCACCTGGGTCGCGAGCTACAGTAATGATGTCATGGCCTACATTCCCTCCGAGCGTGTCCTCACAGAAGGTGGCTACGAAGGCGGCGCGGCGACCGTTTACTACGGACTGCCTGCGCCCTGGGCTCCGGGACTCGAGGAAAAGATCATCACCACTGCGACGAAATCGATAAAGCCCTCACCGCGTTAACCGCATACGGCATCGGTAAAAGTGAGCAGCGAGCTGGATCGAGCCTGACAGGTAGGTGGGACAGAGTGGCACTTCGTCATTCCTGGTCTTGAGGGGCGTGCGCTATTTGGCACTCTACGGGCTGCGTTTCTGCTATTGCTGTGCCACTGATCACACTGATCAGTTCACTATTGCGTCATTTGTAGCGTCCGGGTAGGCTGCGGCCAACATGGACGTATCACCGTGTTGGCTCGCCGTATGCACTTTGTAAGAACCCTTTTTCTCAGCATTGTCGGAGCATTCATATTGACTGCTTGTGACGATGATTCTGCCTTGCAGGTAGAAGTTGATCGCGTGCCTGACGAGCAGGTTGAATCCGCGCAGGAGGGAGAAATCATCACGTCTCCCGGGCTTGGGGAGATGAAATTGTTTTCGCTTCTTGCGGATGCCTATGATCGCATTGACCCGGCGCAGGACGGCTGGGAAACGGAGGCGTTTAGTGAGGCCGCGAATCGACAGTTGCACCGAATCGCCAAAGCATTCGAGGCATTCGAGGCGGAAGAGGCATTCGAAATGCCAGAGGATCTGGTAGCGCCACAGTTTGCAGCAATCGCATTGCGACCAGTGGAACGCGTCGAGGTGTTCGCGGACGCGGCGTTGCAGGTGAATCGTGGGACAGTGGGAAAGGATGGGGAAAAATTTGCAGGAAGATCGGGATTTGCCCGTGCCTTGCGCGACTTTGCTGCTGGATTGGGAGCGGATGCCACTGATCGCCATCTGAAATTGAAGCTATACAAGGTCGATGCCAACCGGACGGAGGTTTTGGTTCAAGCGACAGCGGCGATAGAATCAGGACGGGCTCAATTTGATGCCACATGGCTTTGTGGCTGGAGTCTTGAGGAAGGCGAAACTGGCGCAGATCCATTGCTGGCCAGCATCGACGTTCTGGCGCATTCCGAGACTCAGTTCCGTGGCCAGAATACGGCATTGTTTGAGGACTGTACCGAGGCAGTGTTAGGGAAGACTCGATCGTATCGCGAGCAATTGCTGCACAGCACCGACTACTGGCGGCTGCGCTTGCAGCGCGATCTCGGCCTGGACGTGGTGGCGAATCACGGCCTGGCGATTGGTGATGTGAATGGTGATCTGCTCGATGATCTCTACCTTTGCCAGCAGGGTGGGCTGCCGAATCGTCTGTATATCCAGCAAGTGGATGGCACGCTAGTGGATGCCACCGATACCAGTGGGACTGGCTGGCTGGACTATTGCGCCAGTGCCTTGTTCGTGGATATCGACAATGACGGGGATCGCGATCTTGCCATCGGGCAGGAGTCGCGCCTGCTCCTTATGGAGAACGACGGTGCTGGCCGTTTTCAGCTTAGCTTTGGCATGAGCACGCGCGCGCAGACGTTTTCCATTGCTGCTGCAGACTACGACAACGACGGCGATGTCGACATTTTTGCCTGTGGCTACAATCCCTTTGGAGACAGTGTCCGGAGCGGTGCGATGGGGGAGCCGATGCCGTATCACGATGCGCAAAATGGCGGCCCTAACATTTTACTCAGGAACGATGGCGGCTGGGAATTCAATGATGCCACTGTCGAGTCTGGGCTGGAACACAATAACAATCGGTTCGCATTTGCTGCCTCGTTTGAGGACTACGACAATGATGGCGATCTCGATCTGTATGTCGC
The DNA here is from genome assembly GCA_051270635.1 of Verrucomicrobiales bacterium. GTDB lineage: Bacteria > Verrucomicrobiota > Verrucomicrobiia > Verrucomicrobiales > DEV007 > JAGROY01. The sequence continues at coordinate 20,204 of JBNMNB010000104.1, forward strand.
CAATGACTACGGACGCAATAACCTCTATCGGCAGGAGAATGGCAAATTCAGCGACATCGCTGCCGAGTTGGGCGTGGAGGACATGTCGAGCGGAATGTCCACCGCCTGGGCCGATGTGAATCACGATGGCTGGATGGATCTCTATGTCAGCAATATGTTCTCGGCGGCGGGCAACAGGATCACCTACCAGCGCCAGTTTCAAAATACTGTCAGCGATCGGGAGCGGCAGATTTTCCAACGCCATGCGCGGGGCAATAGCTTGTTTCTTTCTGATGGAAAAGCCGGATTCCGCGATTTTAGCGTCGCTGCCGGAGTGACCATGGGGCGTTGGGCGTGGGGATCGAATTTCGTTGATCTCAACAACGATGGCTGGGAGGACATCGTCATCGCGAATGGCTTTATTTCCACCGGCGACAGCGGTGATTTGTGAAGTGTCTACTGGCGGCAGGTCGTGTCGCAATCTCCCATCGATGACTTCAGTCCAGAGTCGGTTTTGCGTTACCAGCAGGGGTGGAAAGCACTGAATCGACTGCTGCATGAAGATCGCTCGTTCAGTGGCAATGAGAAAAATTGTGCCTATCTGAATGTTGGCGATGGCACCGGCACTTTCGCCAATGCTTCCTTTGTGTCCGGGTTAGACTTTGCTGATGATGGACGCGGGATGGCGATGGTGGATTGGGACTTTGATGGTGATGTGGATTTGTGGACGACCAACCGCACTGCTCCGCGTGTGCGATTTCTGAAAAACACTTCAGCTCCAGGCAAGGCGTTCGTCACCGTGCGGCTGGAAGGCAACGGGACAAGCACGAATCGTGATGCCATTGGCGCGCGGTTGCGCCTCTTTGTGCAAGGAGACGCTGTGCCACGCATTCGCACATTGCGCACCAGTCAGGGATTTTTGAGCATGTCCAGCAATTGGATTCACTTTGGGCTTGGCGACAAAACAATCATTGACCGACTGGAAATTGATTGGCCGGGATCTGGAACCGAGACGGTTGCAGGGCTCAGTGCTGGTGGCTTTTTCTTGCTCAAGCAAGGGACGGTAAAAGCAACACCGTGGTTGCCGCCCGTGCGCTCTGAGCGTGTGCGCTTGTCTCCATCGACGCCTGATCTGCCGCACGAATCGGAGGTCGCGCGCATCCCGCTGGTTGCGCGACTGCCCTGCCCGGTACTGCCTGTTCAAGATGCCGATGGGACGCAGTCGCGTCAGCTTGATGCTGAGCTGAAGGGGCCCGTTCTGGTGAACCTCTGGGCCAGTTGGTGTGCTCCGTGTATCACGGAATTATCAGAATGGACGCATCAAGCGGACAAGTTGACCGCTGCAGGGTTACGTGTGGTGGCATTAAATACGGATGCCCTTGATCCATCTGTCGAACCGGCGAAGAATGCATCAGAATTGCTCAGCGATTTGGGGTTTCCCTTCGAGAGTTTTTCAGCGCATGAGCAGGCGGTGCAGAGTCTGAATCTGTTGCAGCGGGCGATTGTTGATCGCTGGTTGCCGTTGCCCGTGCCTTCCAGTTTTTTGCTGGATAAGGATGGCAATGTCGCATTCATCTATCGCGGTCCGGTTTCTGTGGATCTGTTGTTACAGGATGTTGCTGCGCTGGATTTGCCACGTGATGCGCGGCGTGACAGGGCAGTGCCATTTGCTGGTAAGTGGACGCACGATCCGCCGATGCCTTCACCGCTGCGTGTCGCTTCTCAGTTTATCGACTTTACGCAGCCCCAGCAGGCGGTGAGCTATCTCCAGCGCTACATTGATCACGGCGGCGGTGCCCATTTGTCGGAAGGTGATCGCCGCCTGCACCATGCGGACATTCTCTATGTTCTCGGCTCGTTGCTCGAGGAGGGGGAACAAATGGATGCTGCCCACGCCGCTTATCAGCGCGCTGCTGCTCTCAATCCTGCCGATGTCCGTATTCGCCAAGAAATGCAACGACTCAAGGGCAATGATAATGAGCGATTGGCAAATTCTGAGCGACAGGCGAGGGCGGCGCTCGCCGCCAATCCTGATGATCCTGCAGCGTTGCGTGTACTTGCCATGGCACTTGTGCAGCAGAAAGATTTCACCAGCGCTGCTCCTTACTTCGAGCGCCTGGTGGAAGCCAGTCCTGATGATGCCCAGCTCAGGCTTCAGTGGGCCACAGTGCTCGATCGCTCAGGCAATGCGGCCGATGCTGTGACGCATTACAAAAAGGCATTGAATCTTGATCGAAAAACCCTGGCTGCGGCAGACGGGATCGCGCGGATCAGGGCATCGCATCCCGATTCAGCGCTGCGCAATGGCCAAGAGGCGCTGATTCTTGGTCAACGGCTTTGCAAACTTACACAGAAAAAAAATGTGCAATATCTCGACACCTTGGCCATGGCGTATGCCGAGCTGGGGCGATTCGATGATGCGATTGCCACTTTGCGACAGGCCATCAGCGTGACGCCTGAGAATCAGGCGTTGAAATTGAGGTTGCAGTTGTATGAGTCGGCGAAGCCATTTCGCAGGGAAAATCCCTAGGAGGATGATCGCTGCATGAATTGAGTAGGGGAACAATGCTAGAGTAGCGAGGAATGGAGTCTTTTTCCTTTCTATTTCTTAGAGATTCTTTAGACACGTAATCTGTCACCCGTGTGACGACGGCCCTCGTCTCTGTCCCCCATTGAAACCCCGAATCAGGATTCAACCCTGGATTCTGTCGCGCACAAACCCTATTGAAACCCATATGAAAAAGAATAAACGACTATTTCGAACACCCGGAATGCTCGGCCTGGCGCTCCTTGCCAGCTCAGCAATGACGGCTCAGGCTCAGATTCCTGAGCCCCTGGCCTTCTACGATTTCGAAGCTGCGGACGCTTCCACTGTTCCTGATGCCTCGGGAAATGGTTACGATGCTGAGGTAAATGGTGATGTGGAGATCAGTGACGGTGCTCCTGGTGCTTCCAGCCCTGGAAGTGGCGGAATGTTCCTGGGAGGATTCTTGAGTTCTACTGATTTCGACTGGGGCGAGTTAGTGCATGCAGACGATGATCGGTTCGGCAGCTACACTCTTTCGTGCTGGTTAAATCCAGATATTGAGTCGATCGGAGGCGATCACTTTATCTGGGGACAGTCCACGCAAGGAATTCACAACGGCCTGCGTGGTGACGGTACTCTGCATACAGCGCACTGGGGATCGGATTTCAATGCTGACACCATCCTGACTGAGGACGAATGGGTGCAGGCAGTCTGGACCTATGATGGTGATCTGGGCGAAGCGAATATCTACCTGAACGGTGAGCTGGATGGTGGCCCGTTTAGCCAGAATCCACCCAACCAGGGAGGAACCCTGATTCTTGGTGGCCGCGATGGTGGATCGGCGAATTATATTGGTGTTCTCGATGAACTCGCCATTTGGAATGAAGTCCTTTCAGAAGATCAGATAGGCCTCCTTGCTGCAGGTGAAAGCCCGATTGGTGCGACCCTCGAAGACACTGATGGAGATGGAATGCCTGACTTCTACGAAGAGGCAAATGAACTCGATCCAGACGTAAATGACGCTGATCTGGACAAGGACGAAGATGGCTTGACCAACTTGGAAGAATTCAACGCAAGAACTAAAGCCAACAATCCTGATACCGATGGCGATACTCTAAGTGATAAAGTTGAGAGCAACACCGGTATTTATGTCAGCGCCGAAAATACAGGCACGGATCCCCGCCGTTCGGATACCGATCGGGACGGTCTGCCGGACAATGTGGAGACCAACACCAAGGTATTTGTCAGCGAAACGGATCGCGGAACTGATCCTTTAAAAGAGGATACTGATGGCGACGGCTTCTCAGATGGCCGGGAAGTCGATCTTGGAACCGACCCACTTCTCGCCAGCAGTGTGCCTGGAGTGCCCAGCCTTGGGGTGGATCTCATCGGAATGGACTTGACAGATCCTGAAGACGATGGCGATCCAGAGGATGACGTGGACTACAATGCTGTGTTTGCGTCCAGTGAAGAAGAAGGTTTTGGAGGTGGTGAATTCGCCTTCAATGTGTTCGATAATGTCGTCGGTGGTGGCAATGATAAATGGTGCTGTGGCAGTGACGGGACTTTCCCTGACGAGCCGCTTTGGATCCAGGCAACCTTTGAAGATCCGATCGTTCTCAGCCAGTTCACGATTGCTTCTGCAAATGACACGCCTGGCCGCGATCCGCTTGTCTGGGAGATCCAGGGATCAAACGATGGCGAAGAATTCACGACCATCTTCCGCCAGGACGATACTGTTCCGATTTGGGATGAGCGAAATCAAGTTGCAGAATTCAGCGCAGGCCGTAATTACCAGCTGCCTGGTGCTTACACCACGATTCGCTTCACTTGTATCGAAACCGGGCTGACTGGTGGCGCACGTTTTCAGCTCGCAGAACTAGAGTTCTTCGGGACAGTGGGCAGCGTCGGGCCATTCGCGATCACGGAAGTGAACAGAGTCAGTCGAGATGGTTCAGAGTTCCTCCAGATCGTCTTTCCATCAAGTGCGAATGGAACGTACACGATCGAAACCGGAATGAATCTCAACGAAGACTGGCTGGAAGTCGAAGATGGCTACGAAAGCGAGGGCGAAACCACGACCTATGAGTTGCAGTTGGATCCTGTTCCAGTCGAATTCTACATTCGCGTCAGGGAAGAAGGATAGTCCGATCAGTTCCAATTGGATCAATCGTTCACAAAAGGAGGCGAGGGATGTTTTCCCTTGCCTCCTTTTATTCGCATAGCCGTCGTGCACAGCGCTACGCCACGTGCGATTCACAAACTGCGCTTTGGAGTGCTTTGGAGCGCGCTGGTCTTGACAGCGCTTTTTCACCACGAGACGCGTTCCCTTCTCAAAAAGCTTCGTCAGGCCGAAGCGCTCCAGA